>CAYMPA010000012.1:0-37050 GCA_964392105.1 uncultured Enterobacteriaceae bacterium | reverse complement strand
CATTTTAGTTAACCTGAACTTCGAATAAACAAGGATTCCTTGCCTGATGCCTTTTTAGACACGCTGTGGATACTTCCCTGTACACTCGATGGCGGCATCCCTGCCGCCAACGGTCTTAAAAGGCATCAGGCAGGGATATCACCAGGGTCCTTTTGAGTTTGAATCTCTTATACAAAGCTGAGGTTAGTTAATTATTAATTTTCGACCCGTCATCTTCTATGGCTGGTATAACGTATTAACAGCATTTTTCGGCATGGCACTGAGCTATGCCATGTTTACCGTTTTTGCCTTTGGTACCTTTGTTAAACCACTTGAAACTGAATTTGGCTGGCAACGCGGAGAGCTCTCTTTTGCCTTAACAATGACAAACATTGCTGTTGTCATTGCCTCTCCTCTCCTGGGATTTATTATCGATAGAATCGGGGTACGTCGCGTAATGATCCCTTCAATAATATTAATGGCACTGGCTGTCTCATCAATGACATTATTAAGTGGGAATATCTGGCATTTCTATGCAATGTATCTGCTTATCCCTATTCTCGGTGCTGGCACACTCCCTCAAAGTTATTCACGCGTCATTATTGGCTGGTTCACACGACGTCGTGGTCTTGCCCTTGGTATTGCATTATCCGGCTTCGGTGTCGGTGCCGCGCTTATCCCAAGCTTTGCCCAAGTGATGATAGATGGTTTTGGCTGGCGTGTTGCGTATATTGGTTTTGCCGGTGCCATAGTCTGTATTTCTTTACCAATGACAATATTACTGTTAAAGGAAACGCCTGGTGAAATGAATCTCCTGCCGGATGGCGAAAACAATATCCAGAACACAAGTGATCATAGCATCGGATTATCAGGACATGATGCTGTGAAGACGAAAAGCTACTGGTTAATCCTGACATCCTTCCTTCTGGTGGGTATTGGTATCACCAGTATACTGGCACATCTTGTGCCGATGTTAATCGACCGCGGGGTTGCACCAACAACTGCTGCACTCTGTATGACTTCCCTGGGTATAGGTTTAATCTTCGGCCGCATCCTGGCCGGTTATCTCATGGATCGATTTTTTGCTCCTTATATTGCTGCCATTTTTTTACTCGGTCTTTTTATTGGCATTATTATCCTGGCACTGGGGACCAGTGGAGGGTTCGTCTTTGTCGCAGCGGTCTTTGTTGGTCTGGCAACCGGATCTGAAATCAGCGAAATTGCCTATATTTGTAGCCGCTATTTTGGACAAAAATCATTTGGTCAAATCTACGGCATTATGTTCGCCGCGTTTCAACTTGGATCGGCATTTGGTGCCCCTTTAATGGGTGTTTACCACGATAAAGCAGGCAACTACATCGGCGCACTGTGGTTGGTTGCATTTATCGTATTAATAGGAACTTGTCTGATCGTCATGCTTGGACCTTATCCAAATCTGGAAGAAAATAAGTAATCTGAATTTGAGAAAACACACACTTAATAAAAAAAAGGGGCGTAGAGGGTACGCCCCATAAGATTAGCTATAAAACTATCGATCATAGAGGAGAAGGTCAATGCTCTTACATTCTCTGAAAATCAATAGTTAGCCCGCATGTTGCACGTGTACGCTAGAAATCAGATTGTTTCTGTTGTCAGACAAAGTTCTCAGCATTTCCTGCGAAAGTACAGTTTGTCTCTTTTACTCCACTTGGCGAACCCTCACTTGGTCTGGTGTGTTTTTCGCGCACATACTCCTTCCACCAGAGCTATAGCTATGATTGCAGTCGCGAGCACGCGAAAAACACACCAGCCCGGCGTAACATCTCACCAACTCATGCAACATGCGGGCTAGGCTAATATACTGCTTGGATGAAAACTGTTAGCAATTACTGGCAAAAGAGTTTTCTATAAAATCAAAATATCAAAACGATGTTTCACCACCTTCATAGGCCTTGATCGGGACACCGGATAGTGGTTCTCCATTCTCCTTACCCACGCGATAAGTTTCCTGAAAATACAGGGAATGTGTTCGTTCCTGGTTCATAAAATGCGGGTGCATGGAACAAACCATATTTTCCGGTAACACAAAATCAAAACCTTCGCCGATTCGTGGCATTTCGATCATAGTCATACCGATAGAATGCCCACAGACATGACCGGAAATGTATCCGCGATCAAAGATAGGCTTCATACAGGTATTGGCAACTTTTTCTGCATTCTTGCCGGCCTTCATATGCTCTTTTGCGAGTTCATGAAATTCCTGATAGGCCGTCATCATTTCTGTAGTTATTTCATCCATGCCTTTGGGCATTAATGGCCGGGAAAATTCCACCCAATGTCCGCCTTCACCTGAAATCTCCAGGCCATACATCATGCCATCACTATCCTGTAGCGGACGTTGATTGGGAAAGACCATCTGCGGCATTAATGAACCGTTCGGTCCCATTTGAACCATATCCATCGTGTTTCTTGCACAACCGGCGGCGGCAAACGTTTGTTCAGCGATCCCCATTAACTCCGCTTCTGTTTTACCGGCTTTATAATTATTAATGACATCCAGCACGCCCTGTTTATTGATCTCCATGGAATGGCGTACGGATTCCAGTTCTTCATCGCTCTTTTGGGCACGGGAATAATCAAACTGAATTTCAAAGTCCATGATTTCAAAATCTTTGGCTGCCAATGCAGAATAATCGCGTACATTAATAATATATTCAAGACCATAGACACCCAGTTTTTTAACACCCTTGTTTTTCAGGTATTCCGCCATCCATTCTCCACAATGAGGCGGGAATTCACGATTCTCAAGAAAAGTAGCACTGTGATCACCGACCCAGGTTGCTTCGCGTGGGAAGACACAAACCGGGTCACCTTCAGCCGGAATGACTACATAAGCATAGCGGTGCAATATAAGAAATCCGCACATATATCTTACTGCGCCTTCAAAACCACTGTACTCACTGCCACTGATAATCAACGCGTCAAGTCCTGCCTTTTCCATAGCAGCACGCGTATTTGCATAACGGCGATCAATTTCTGTCTGACTGGGTCGAAATCGGTTAACGTAATCGGTCATTCTGTTAATGCTCCTCAGGTTTTCTATACGACCAGGATGCCTCCAGGCCTTTGATAATGGCTGCCATGGCTTCGTTTAATGGTGTTGGCACTCCATGTTTTTGTCCCAACTGTGCAATACCGCCATTCAAGGCGTCCACTTCGGTTAATCGCTGGGCTAATACATCCTGTAGCATGCTGGGTGGATGGTGATAAGCCTTCTCTCGGCCATAGTCGATAAGTTCATCGGGGTCGCTATCTAGTGTAATTCCTAATGCAGTTGCAACGGCCACCCCTTCCTTTACCAGTTCCGACATCACCTTACGTACACCGGTTTGGTCACAGGCAACACCATGGGGTAAGCGGGTTAACGCAGCCATGGCATTGGAGGCAGAATTAAAGATCAATTTGGTCCACTGGGCACCCCGCGCATCTTCCATTGCCAGGCACTCCATACCACTTCGATTTAAGGCATCAGCCAGTTGCTCAACCTCTTGCATGGTCGCCGGTTTTTCCGGGAACGGTCCGATCCATGTTTTACCACCTGCATCATGATTCACAACACCCGGCTCAGTAACGTGACCGGCAGGAAATATGGTGCCCAAAATAACGCGGGGGACATACTCAGCAATAATCTCTTCATTACCCACTCCATTTTGTACTGAACATACAGCACCATCCTTGAATATCCCTGCTGTTGCTTCGATAGCCGGACGTGTGTGTAATGTCTTTGCGGCAACGATACCGAAATCACAAGCGGGAATATCACTGGCATCGCTACGCGCGTTAACCTGCGCAGTGAAATCACTCAGACCTGTTAACCTGAGTCCGTTCTCATTGATCGCATCGACATGGGCCTGATTAAGATCGTAAGCCCATACTTCAACATCATCCAAACGGCCAAGATGTGCTGCATAAAGGCTACCGATTGCTCCACAACCTACGATACAAACTTTCATTGATGACTCCTGATTGTTTTTTGCCTACACATTTATACAAGAAAGTATTAATGCCCACTTTCTTTTAAGGACCAACTGGCTTCATGCGCCTTAACCAACCGATAAAGTGTTTCATGATAGGGTGCAGCAACACCTGCTTTTTTTGCCTCCCTTACAATAGAACCGGTAATCCAGTCTATCTCTGTTAATTGTTTATTTCGGGCATCATCAAGCATGGAAGGAATATGGGCATAATCTTCACCATCCGTTGTCCCTTGTGATACTGCATTGACATTCATTTTCCATGGATCATCGGCCAGGGTCACACCGCGTGCTTTTGCGATGGCTTTGGCTTCAGCCATCATGTCGAAAACCAGGTTACCTAAATCTTCAATGTTATCTCGTTTGGCAAATGCCTTGACGTGAGGCAGATCGGTTATCGCCGCAATACTGTTCACCGCAGAATTAAAGATCAGCTTTGACCACTGATGAGGTAACAGGTCTTCATAGGCTTCCGCCTTGAGACCGGATTTGTTAATCAGTTCTTCAACTTTTTTAACAAATTCAAATTCAGCACTGCTTTCAGCCCATGGGCCCAACCACGTTGCTGTATCCAGTTCATATTCTACATGTGTATCAGAATGGCGAGTGCCACTCATAAAAGTCACGCCGGAAATAATGGGCCAATCCCCGTATGTTTTTACAATCTCTTCACAACCCAATCCATTTTGAATCATTAATATATGTGCGTTCTGGAAGTGTCCTTGTATGATCTTTGCACTGGCCTCAACTGCCGCTGCCTTGGTGGCAATGATAAGCAGATCAATCTCACCCAGATCAGCCGGATTTGTAGATGCTACGATATCGGGATGTAAACTGGCTTTGCCACTGACACGTAATCCTTCTTTATTAAGTGCGATGGCATGATTTTTCCGTCGTGTTAAAACGGTTGTTTCTATGATACTTCCCAGATGGCCAGCAAACAGGCTGCCTATCGCACCTGCACCAACTATACAAACACGCTCAAGTTTCATACTTATTCAACAAGACCTTTAAGTGAATTGTTTAACAATACCGCGAAATTCACTATCAGTGATAAGACGGGCATGATGAGTTGCAAGGTCTTTCACTTCAGCAAGTATTGCGTCACGCTTGTCTTCAGGAATATCCAGACTCAGTTCTTTCCCTTTTAAGTCAATACTGGCCAATCCACTTTTTTTCCCCAGGACTATATTACGTTCCGCTTTAACAATCTCTGCTGAATAAGGCTCAATGGCCTCCGGTATATGAAACTGGGTCGCAACAGCACCGCTTTCACGAGTATAGAGATACTCACCGACGACCGGTTTCCAACCATCCACACTATAATTACCGGCTGTCTGTACAAGAATGGAAATTTCACGTGCCTTACTCAGGTCAAGTTGCACAGGAACGTTGTATAGACATTGTAAAGCCAGGGCGACTTCGCATATATCCGCATTACCTGCACGTTCACCCATGCCATTGATCGTACCCTGAACCCAATCAGCACCAGCACGCACAGCAGCTATCGCAGACGCTGTTGCCATACCAAAATCATTATGACCATGCCAGTGTACCGGTATATTGCCTACCCAGGATTTAACTTCCCGGATTAAATATTCAACGGCCTCCGGTGAGCAGGCGCCAATCGTATCAACCACAGAAATCTCATCAGCACCTGCCTCGATCGCAATTGCATAGACATCTTTCAAAAAAGCCAGATCGCTTCGGGTACTATCAACCGCAAAAAAATTTACTGTCTTCATGCCATTATCCTTGGCATGTTTAACTGCACCAGATACACGTTGTTTTACTTTATCCCTGTCAAAGCCGTAAGCCTTCATCTTCAGCTCACTGGTCGATATCTCAATCAATATGTGTTCTGTGCCTAATTCGATATGGGCATCGATATCGGCCTGCATACATCGGGCAAATCCCCATATTTCTGGTGACAATCCTGCTTCAAGTATACGCTTGACCGCCCGGGTATCGTCATCAGAGACACGGGGGAATCCGGATTCGATACGCGACACACCGAGCTCTGCTAACTTGCAAGCAATTTCGAATTTTTCATCAGGTGTAAAACATACACCGACCGATTGTTCACCATCCCTTAACGTCGTGTCATAAAAATGGACCGTTTTTGAATGGTCGAAGACCGATTGAAACTCTTCTTTGTAATTGAGTTCACTGGTCCAGATTTGATTTGGCTGTATGCTTGTGCTCATTGTATTAAACTCTTTCGTTAACGATAATTTCAAAGAATTATGACTCTTTGAAAACCTATTATTCAGGGGAAATTATTAGAAAAAATATTAACTTGCTCAGGCTGAATATGTCTTGACTCTGAGAGTGTAAACGGTTGACTGGCAACGACCATAGTAACTTCGATTCCTGATGAACCAACCAATTGGTTTGGTGGAGCAAACAGGCACCTCAGTTCACAAGGCCGCAACTGTGGCCAATGCAATGCATGAATAAGTAAAGGGAAATAAGTCATGAAATATACAACACTATCTCGTCGCTGCGTTCTCAAACAATTAGCATCCATGAGTGTTATTGGAGCGATGGGTTCGCTACGTTCTCTGTCACTCTATGCTGATGAACGTAATAACCCTGCGATCAGTTTAATCCCCGAAATAGAAGGAAAGATTATTCGCAGGCAAGATGAAGACTACGAATTTTGGCGTCAGCACATGGTATGGCATCTATCCAAGCCAGATCGCTATCCCGACATAATCATACAGGCTCAATCCGAACAAGACGTAATAGCTGCAGTAAAGTTCGCTGCTAAAAACAAACTTAAAGTAACAACACGTAGTGGTGGACACAACTCAACTGGCACCTCACTGAGAGATGGCGGAGCAGTAATCGATGTATCGGCCCTGAATGATATTCAAATTGACGTATCCAGGCAGATCGCATCCATTCAATCTGGCGTTATGAGCGCATCATTGGTAGCCGCAACGCGTGAACAGGGGTTGTCTTTCCCTGTACCTCATTGCCCTACTGTTGGCCTGGGCGGTTTCTTGATGGGTGGTGGCTTCGGTTGGAACTATGCTCATCGCGGAGGCATGTCCTGTTTTTCTGTTGAGGCCGCAGAAATCGTAACAGCGGACGGTAAACTCGTTACAGCAAATGCCGATCAGAACCAGGATCTGCTCTGGGCTGTCCGTGGTGCTGGCCCGGGGTTTTTTGGTGTGGTAACCCGCTTTCACCTTAAGCTCTACCCAGTACCAAAAGCTATCCTGGCTAGCTCGTATATTCACCCTCTTACTGGTTTGGAAAACGTAACCACAGCTTTAGACAAGTTGATGGAGATTAGGGATGATCGGGCCGAGGTCATTGCTTTGTTGTTGCACAATCCTGACGCGCTACCTGATGCCCCTACTGAGGAATCCAAAATCTGTTTCGTTAGTGTTTTTGCCTTCGCTAACTCGACAGAAGAAGCCAGGTCTTTGCTGACACCCTTTGCACAATCTGAGCTTGCAACGAAAAGTATGGTCAAGGTAGAAAACCAGGAGTTCACCTTTGAAGGATTATATGGCAAGTTTTTCAACCAGAACCTTGCCACGGGTCGTCAGGCACGTTATGCAGTTGACAATGTTATAACCGATGAACCCGGTAAAACCCTGCTAGCACTTGCTAACCATTTTCGAACTGCTCCCTCACCACACAACCATGTTCTGGCCGCTTATGGAACAAATATGGAAGCAAGAGAAGATGCATGTTTTTCTTCTATCGGAAATACTTTTATTGGTTGTTATTCGATTTGGGACGATGAAGAGGAAGATGAAGTTCACTTTCGCTGGCTGGATCAAACTCTGCCATTGATGGACCCGATTGCCAAAGGACATTACGTCAATGAGGTAGAGTCAAGGAGACATCCTGAACGTATCCGTCTTTGCTTTTCAGATGCTAATTGGAAACGACTTCAGGAATTGAGACGGAAATACGATCCCGATGGCATTTTTCATAACTATTTGGGGCACACTTGATCCAGGGATGGAATAATCCGAGAAATAATGAAGACAAACCATTAATCAACACAAATCTTCAACAAAGTGATCTAATGCTCAGGAGAATATTATGATCGAACCCTATAATGCCGTCGGTCTGGTCCCTACCATGTGGGGGATACGCAAACGTGAAGATATCTTCAAGAATATTGAACACCATAAACACATGTTAAAGGCGGCCTGCTGGCTGTCGGATATTGATTTTCCGGTCAGGCTGGTTGCTATCCCTGAAGGGGCCTTGCAAGGGTTTAATGATGAGGTCATGGATGTCGATCATGCCGAGTATGCCAATAACTGCGCAATAGATATTCCCGGTCCAGAGACCGATGCTATAGGCGAGCTTGCTAAACAGTATGGTGTTTACATCATAGCTCAAGCCAAGGCCAGGCATCCAAAATTTAAAGATAGATTTTTTAATATTGGTTTTATCATCAGTGATGAAGGCGATATTATCTTGCAACACTACAAGACAGTAGCCCTGTTACCGGTTGAACATTCCATGACCCCGCACGATGTCTTTGACTGGTGGGTGGAGGAATACGGCTATAATCTCGATGCCTTCTGGCCGGTGGCCGATACACCCCTGGGTCGACTGGGGATCATGATGGCAAATGAAGGCTCTTATCCTGAAAATGCCCGTGCGCTGGCCATGAACGGCTGCGAGGTAGTCTATCGCGCTGCTATACCACACCCGGCAGCAGCAAATGATTATTTCGAGATCCAGAATCGGGCGCGGGCACTGGATAATAATATGTTTGTCATCGCCCCTAATCTGGGAACGTATTATCTCGATCAGGATTCTGAAACGCCGATTGATACCTTTGGTGGTGCCTCAATGATCGTCAACTACCGTGGCCAGATCGTCGGCAAACAGCCTTATAGTGGTGTCTCGACCTGGGTCTCTGGACCTGTTGATGTTGCGGCCTTAAGACATCATCGTGCCAACTCACAGTGGACCAATTGGATGAAGGACATCAAGACCGAGATGTATAAACAAATCTATGATCAACCTATTTACCCGAAAAATCTTTATCTCGACAGAGAGCCGATGAAACATGCCGAGTTCAGGGAAAAGGTGATCAATAAACAAATCGCGAAGATGCAAGAGCGCGATATCTGGAAGAAATAACGCGACGGGACAAAACCATGAGCAAGATAAAACAATATGAACTCTGGATCGGAGGCCAGCATCAAGCACCTGCGTCCAACGATTACTTTGACGATCTAAACCCGATGGATGATTCGGTGATCGCAAGGATCGCCAGCGGAACCGAAAAGGATGTCGACAAGGCAGTAGAAAATGCTCACGAGTCTTATTTACAAAACAAACATCGTCTTGCCAGGGAACGAGAGACCTGGTTTATGAAAGCCGCAGATCTGGTCGAACGTGACAAACAAGAATACCTGGATATTCTGATAGACGAGGTCGGTTCACCCATCTTCAAGGCCGAGTTTGAAGTAAATTATTGTATCAGTGCCCTTCGCGCTGCCGCCGGTGTGCCGAGACATATCCGGGGAGAAGTGTTCCCATCAGAGCATCCCGGTGTCTTCAGTATGGCTGTCCGTGAGCCAGTGGGTGTGGTCGCGGCAATCTCACCGTTTAATGTACCCTTATTAAAAGTCACCAAGCAAGGCAGTATGCCCATCGCCTGTGGTAATGCTACGGTACATATGCCGTCCGAATTTTCAGCCCAGGTTTCGCTTCGGTTTGCCCAAACACTGCACGAGGCTGGTGTACCAGAAGGATTATTTAATGTCGTAACAGGTGACCCGGCAAAGATAGGCGATAGCCTGACCTCGCATCCCAAGGTCAATAGCATCACTTTTTGTGGATCGCCAGTGATCGGTAAACACGTGGCAGAACTCGCAGCAAAAGATCTTAAGCCCGTCACCCTGGAACTCGGCGGTAAAAGCCCGGTGATCGTCCTTGAAGATGCCGACATCGATGCCGCTGTAGGGGCCTCGGCTATGGGTGTGTTTTTCTTTCAGGGCCAGGCCTGCATGGCCGCCAGTCGGATCTATATTCAACGCAGTATTTCCGATGAGTTTATTGAGAAATATATGGTAGCTGCTAAAAATTCTGCCATTGGTGATCTTAGAGATATGAATACCGCCGTCGGTCCTATTATCAGTGAAAGACAACGTGAACGGGTACGTAGGCATATTGAAGATGCGAAAGCAAAAGGTGTTGAGATACTCACTGGCGGTGAATGGCAGGGAAATTGTTGTGAGGCTACGGTATTACAGGGTGTGAACGAAGATATGGAAGTCTGCCGCAACGAAACCTTTGGCCCGGTAACCTCGCTATATACATTCGATACTGTTGAAGAGGCAATTGAAAAAGCCAATGACACTGAATACGGCCTCAGCTTTTCCATCTATACCAGCAACATTGAACAGGCATTAAACCTCGCGCAACAGGCTGAGTCCGGCATGGTGCACATCAACCGACCCACGATTCAGGATGAACCCAATCCTCCTTTCGGCGGACAAGGTCTCAGCGGCTTTGGTCGTGAAGGCACCGATGCAGACCTGGATATCCTGACGCAATGGAAGTGGATTACCATCAACAACCCATAGTTTTTATTTTTCTCCTCAAATTGCTTATTTTTATGACAAGGTTCGTGCTTTAATTAAACAATGAAAACCATCATAGAACCATTCAAAATCAAGATGGTTGAACCGATCCGTATGACGACGCGTGAACAACGTGAAGTTATTCTCAATAAGGCCCAATTTAACCCTTTCAATATACACGCCCATGATGTGTTGATTGATCTACTGACTGACAGTGGTACAGGCTCCATGAGTAGTCTGCAATGGGCAGGAATGATGAAAGGCGATGAATCTTACGCGGGTGCGGATAGTTTTTATCGTTTTCAGGACAGCGTAAGAAAGTTAACCGGGTTCGAACATATACTGCCGACCCATCAAGGCCGGGCCAGTGAACGTATTCTGTTTGAGCTTGTTGGTGGTCCCGGAAAGATTATTCCCAATAACAATCATTTTGATACGACGCGTGCCAATATCGAACACTCCGGTGCTGAAGCCATAGATCTGGTGATCCCGGAGGCAAGTAAGCCAGACCTGATACATCCATTTAAAGGTAATATGGATGTAGCACGACTTGAAGCACTGATTAAGGAAAAAGGCAGTGAGAGGATCCCGCTGGTGATGATCACCATTACCAATAACTCCGGTGGCGGACAACCGGTAAGCCTTGAAAATATACGGGCTGTTCGAGGTGTGTGCGATCAATACAAGATCCCTTTCTTTCTCGACGCCTGCCGTTTTGCGGAAAACGCCTGGTTCATTAAACAACGTGAAGCCGGGCAGGCCGATCGGTCGATCCGTGATATCGTCAGGGAAATATTTGAAATTGCCGACGGTGCCACCATCAGTGCCAAGAAAGACGGGTTGGTGAACATCGGTGGCGTATTACTACTGCGGGATCAAAAGCTGGCAGAACGTGCAGATGCATTACTGATCCTGACAGAAGGCTTTGTCACCTATGGCGGTCTCGCAGGACGCGATCTGGAAGCCATGGCGCAAGGCTTTGAAGAGGTGGTAGAAGAAGACTACCTTGCCTATCGTATCCGTTCGATAGAATACCTGGGTGAAAAACTCAAAGCGATTGGTTATCAAATCATTGAGCCACCGGGAGGACACGCTATCTATATTGATGCCGGGCATTGCTGCCCGCACATTCCGCCAGCACACTACCCGGGCCAGGCCCTGGTTTGTGGTCTTTATCGAGTAGGCGGGGTTCGCGCAGTCGAGATAGGCAGCCTCATGTTTGGTGGCAATGGGAAAGCCCCGGATATGGAACTGGTGCGGCTGGCCATCCCCCGACGTGTCTATACTCAAAGCCACATTGATTATGTCGTAGAAATTTCTGCTGAGCTGTTTGATAAACGAAATGAGATGCTGGGATTACGCATGACGAACGCTCCACCCTTTTTGCGTCACTTCACTGCAACCTTTGAAGAGATCGTTTGATTAGACATTTATCCAAATTCAGCCTGATAAATGCCCGTGCTTTCCTAAGAGTTAGTATTTCTGTTTCTGACATCAACTTAAGGAAGCTCTGATTAGGTTGTCATTTCGAGCTCAGCGAGAAATCTTATAATTAACTAATTTCATTTAATTTTTTAAATGCAGATTTCTCCCGTTAGTCGAAATGACAACCTAATCAGAGCTTCCTCAAATAACTTTAAATTTTGTGCAGTTATTAGCGCTAACCGGCCACAAAACCGGCCAAATAGCGCTATATTTCTTGATATTTCTATACTAATAGCATATAAAACATTAAGTTATAAATAAGTAAACCGGCCAAATAGCGCTATGACAACGACGACACATGATTTTTCACCTTTTGTCCCCAGTGAACGGGTATTGGAAGCGACCCAATTACCTGATAAGGCAGTGAGGCTGGCGACTTCGTCTGCAAAGCTATCGGGTAATCTGGTTGATGAAACACGAAACACCATTCGTGAGTATATGGCCGTAATTAATTCCTATTATTCCAACTTGATTGAGGGAAATAAAACCCGGCCGCATGAGATTCGGGCAGCTCAAAAGGGAGAGTATTCTGAGGATCCAGCAAAACGTGATTTGCAGAAAGAATCTGTCTCACATATTCAGGTACAAAACTGGATCGAGGAACAAGCTTTTGATCAAGATACGCTATATGCCCCAGAGTTTTTCAAAGCGATCCATAGTCAATTTTATCAGGGAATTCCGGAAAGTTTGTGGCTATTAAGAGATCAACAAGGCGAAGTTAAGGGAAAGCTTGTCCCGGGCGAATGGCGTACTGAACTTGTTGACGTTGGTCAGCACGTACCTCCAGATCCCGAAAATATTACATCCTTGATGCAACAATTTTGTGAGGTATACCATCCGAATCGTTATGCGGGGGATAAAAAATTTATTGCTGCAATGTGTGCGCATCATCGCATGGTTTGGATACATCCCTTTGCTGATGGTAATGGACGCGTGGCCCGTTTGTTCACTGACGAGGCGTTAAAAAGTATCGGTTTGGAAAGCTATGGAGTTTGGTGTTTGAGTCGGGGTATTGCTCGTTCATCAGATCAATATAAAACATTACTTTCACGTGCAGATAGTAGTCGACAAGGTGATCTTGATGGTAGAGGAGTATTAAGCGAAAAATATCTGATTAATTTTTGTGATTTCATGCTTGATACCGCGATTGATCAAATTGATTACATCAGTGATTTATTACAGTTGAATAACATGCATGAACGGATTGATAGTTATATTCAAGCCAGAATCGATGGGCGAGTCCCGGGCGTTACGGGTAAGGTAAAAGAAGTTGCTGGTTTGATTCTTTACAATGCCTTCGTTAAAGGAAAATTAGAACGATCATTGGCCTTTGAACTATCTGGTATGCCGGAGCGTTCTGCACGCCGATTAATTGGACAATTGAAAGATGATGGTTTGTTAAGCGAAACGAGTTCTAAATCACCGTTAAAATGGGAAATACCAGAGCATGCTGAACCCTGGTATTTTCCAAATTTAGCACCAGGCGTTTAAATCATTAGAAAGTAGAAATATCCAACATTAGAAAATAAGATATTTTCCGATAAAGATCTTTTAAATATATATTCAAGTACTCTTACTTAAAAGATCATGATACTGGCGAACTGCTTTAACGAGATCAGAAAATGACTTTGGCTTATGATCTTCCCCCGAATTAACGGACACCAAGATAAGAGTAATAATACTGATATCTCATAAGTTGTATATTTTATAAAATCAATTTTGATTGGTCTGAAACAGGAACAGCTGAGCTTTTTGAGCAACGTGATAAAATGGCTGGGCTGCGCATAACGAACGCTCCACCCTTTCTACGTCACTTTACCGCAACGTTTGAAGAGATTGTTTGACATGATATGTCATGAGAATCATCCGTTATCTTTTACATCGAATGCTTAAATTTACTAATCGATCCCAATTCTTTAACCAGCCACTGGAATGCGATGCATTGTCTACTTTATGAATCGAGAAACAACGCAAGTTTACATCGAACCTGGCGAACCTGTCCTTGTAAGATTCAGCAATCTTAGTAGGTATTACGTTATCATCCAGCCCTACAAAATGAGTTTGCGGTATAGCAACAAGGTCTTTAACAAAATCGACCGGGTTTAATGAACCGGTTAGTGGTGTAACGTTATGAACTTGAGCAAACAACGCGATATCAAGATTACCCGCAACAGTACGCAAATCGATCACATCGTTTCGTGTCGCAGCTAGCATCGCTGCGATCGCCCCACCGCCTGAATAACCTACCAAACGTATTTTATTGAGTTTGGCGCTCTGTTTTATTTGCGTGATTGCCTCACCCATCGAAGCAACCACCTCAGGGGCAAATCGTTTCGTTGTCCAATAGTCCGAATGGCACTGTTTCTCTGTTTTAAGGTCGACATACTGGCACGGTCGCGCCAGGTAAATCACATTGGCTGATGGATCGTTTAATGCCAGCTTTAACGCAACCGGATTCTTTGGTGTCGGATTAGGTGAGACACGTTTCCGACTTAACCAGGCCAGACCATCGCCCTCGATATAAAATGTTCCCGCCGTATCAGTTAGAGTTATGTTTTGATAGGAAACGAGTTTGAAATGTGATGTTGAGATGACTTCTTTAATAAACCCTGAATCATCGGTTAAATCATTTGCTGAATCAATACGTGTCTGTATCGGATTACAACCCGCCAATACGAGACATGATAGTAGGCTAATGCACCTATAAAATGACATGACCTAAATTATCCATCATGCAATGGATAAAGTGAAAACAGGTAGTAAACTTAAAAGAAAGTATAGCGCAGGGTCAGTTGTCCGGAATGACTGTCGTAATCTGACTTGCCCTCAAAATCGTAGGCTGCCCGAATATCCAGACTCTTGGTCTTATAGATAACCTCCGAGACACCGACATTCATACTGTCATTGGCCGGATCAAACCCCGTGGTCTTGAAAGACCCTCACCTGCCCATCATACATGCATGCAAGTACGTATTAAGTGCCGCCGTGAAGGATGACATCAGAATGTATATTCCCGTTAGAGCAAGGAGTTTCTGTAAGCAGGTAAGCAATGATGAGGAGGTGATGTTAAAGGGGAAGACATCTAATCATGTCGTACACCATATTTGACTATAGCTCAGGGTTTTTGATTGAATACGCCTGTATTCGCGTTTATGCTTTCCACCCTACATGAAGGATCGTCATAACCCAAATACCCATTCGCCCAATAACATGTTTTCCGATGCGGGCCAGCAACAACTGAACATTGAGCAGGCCATGCGCTTGGCCGAACAGCATCAAGCCGCAGGCGATCTATATCAGGCGGATACGATACTACGCCAAATCCTGCAGGCACAGCCCAAACATGCCGCCGCCCTGCATCTATTGGGCATTATCGCGCACCAGTCGGGCAACACCGAACTGGCAACGCAATTGATCTCACAAGCAATTGAGATCCAGCCAGACATAGGATTGTTTCATGCCAACCTGGGGGAGATGTACCGCCTTCTCGGACAGCTGGACGAAGCCATCGAGCACGGAGAAAAGGCTGTCGAACTGAATCCGGGCTATGCCTCTGCCCACAGCAACCTGGGCATTGCCTGGTATGATCGTGATGATCTTGATCGCGCTGAGGCCTGCCAGCAACGCGCCCTAGCCATCAGTCCCTCCCTGGTTCCCGCACTGAACAACATAGGCAGTATCTGCCGTAATCGAAAAAAACTGGATGCCGCGACGGATTATTATCGCAAGGTGCTGGCGATGGCACCGCAACATCTGGAATCCATGAATAACCTGGGTTCTGTGTTAACCGAAATGGAACAACCCGAAAAGGCACTCGATTTCCTCCAGCAGGCCATCCGCCTTCATCCCGATTATACCGATGCTCACCATAATCTTGCTATCACCTGGCTGACACTGGAGCAGGAGGACAAGGCTGAGGCTTCCTTCAGGCGTGAACTTCAATTAAGGCCGGATCACCCGGAGCCCTATGAGGGACTGGCCCAGCTTTACCTGAGTCAGAAGAATCTGCCTGAGGCCGAAAAAATGGCCAAAACGGCGCTGGAACTGGCGCCCGATAAGGCCGGGATCCACAGCATACTGGGCAGTATTCATACGGTGTCCGCTTATCCCGACCAGGCCGAACAAGACTATGCCCGCGCTCTGGAACTCGACCCGGAACTGGAGGCCACACATCTCGGCAAAGGCCATCTGCTAATGGAGCAGGGCCGAATGGAGCAGGCACAAGCCAGTTTCCGCCGCGCCCTTGAGTTGAACCCGGACAGCATGGGAGCAAAACTTTCCCTGGTTCAGGTCAGCAAGGTCAAGGAGGACGATGAAAACCTGGCGGCACTCATCACCGAGGCCGAAAAACTTGACAGCATGCTGGAGACCAAGGCGTTGTCGCTGCATTTTGCCCTGGGCAAGGCCTACGACGACACCCAGCAATACGATCTGGCATTCAAACACTATCTGCAAGGTTGCCGCCTGCGGCGCAAGCGGATCGAGTACAGTGCAGAGGCGAATGACCGCCATGGCGAGCATATCCGATCCTTCTTCAGCCGTGAGAATATTGACCGTCTACGCGGTGAAGGCTGTCCTTCCGAGCTGCCGATCTTTGTGCTGGGCATGCCACGCTCGGGCACTACGCTGACTGAACAGATCATCGCCAGTCACCCGGACGTACATGGTGCTGGGGAACTGCCTGATTTGCTGGAAATCGCCAACCATCCGCAGGGAAGTTGCAGCCCGGAATATCCTCAAAGCCTGAACGGTATCACCCAGGCCGAGCTCAAGATCCTTGGTGATCGCTATGTCGCAGGACTGAGGGAACGCAATCCCGATGCGCGGCGTATCACCGACAAGATGCCTGCCAACTTTCACTGCCTCGGATTGATCCATCTGATCCTGCCGCATGCCAGGATTGTTCATATCAAACGCAATCCCGTTGATACCTGCCTGTCCTGCTTTACCAAGCTGTTCGGCCACAAGACACAATCCCAGAGCTATGACCTGACCGAGATTGGCCGCTATTACCGCAATTATGTCCAATTGATGGCGCACTGGCGCGAGGTCTTGCCCCAGGGTTCCTTCTACGAGGTCCAGTATGAAGACCTGGTGGCCGACAATGAGAACCAGGCACGTAAACTGATTGAATATTGCGGCCTGGAATGGGACGACACCTGTCTGGATTTTCACAAAAACGAGCGCATCATCCGTACCGCCAGCGTGACCCAGGTGCGCCAACCGATTTACAAGACGTCAGTCGAGCGTTGGCGCAAATATGAGACCCATCTGGGACCATTGCTGGAGGCCCTGGGCGATCTGGTTCCACAGTGAGGGCACGCGCATGGGTGCTCATGACTTTGCTGTTTGCGGGCTGCGTGAAGATAGCCCCGCTTGCCGAGCGGGGACAACATGCGCAATACATCGCCGAGGAAGCCGGATGGCATCAGCAAATCACCCCTGCAGGCGATTTCGACCTGGCGGCCTTCGTGCCACCACAAGGAGCAAAAACCGACACCCTCATTATCTATATCGAAGGCGATGGCTTGGCCTGGGTCAACCGTTCGACCCCTTCTTCAGACCCAACCCCCGCCCATCCCGCAGCACTGCAACTGGCGTTGCGTGAACCGGCAACAGCGGTCTATCTGGCGCGGCCCTGCCAGTACGTACAGGGTGTACAACGGCGCAATTGTTCAACGCAATACTGGACCAGTCAGCGCTTTGCACCCCCGGTGATTGATGCCAGTAATGTCGCAATCGATCAGCTTAAACAACAATTCGGCGCTTCCCTGTTGATTCTGGTCGGTTATTCCGGTGGTGGTGCGGTAGCCGCGCTGATCGCTGCCAAACGCAAGGATGTGATCCGGCTGATCACCGTCGCCGGTAATCTCGATACCGCCACGTGGATCCGCCTGCACCGGATCTCACCGCTGACCAACTCCCTCAATCCGGCAGATTTCTGGAAGTCACTGGCCCACATACCTCAAACCCATTACGTCGGCGATAACGACCGTATGGTGCCGCCGGCTGTGGCCCGCGCCTATGCCGCCCGTTTCCCCGCAGAATACCAACCGACCATCGTGGTGCTACCCGGCTTTGACCACTACTGTTGCTGGTCAGAAGTCTGGCGTGGTGTAAGCGCAAGACCACAAGAATAGTTTTGGGCAGGGGTATTGGGACAGCCGCCCCAAGATCCTAAAACAAAAACGGCGACCAAGGCCGCCGTTGATACGCTTGCCGGGATAATCCCGGTTAAAACGCCCAAGCCAGTTTGATGGAGCCAGTGTGGTTGCTAAAGTCACTGCGTACCTCGGCATCGTATCCGGCAGTGATATCGATATTGTCGGCCACCTTGACCGTCAGCCCGATGCCGCCCCGGCCCTGCCAGTGGGAAGGATCAATACCTGCTGTTGTGAACCCCGCACCCGGTGCACCGGCAAACGCAGAGGTGAGGGAACTCTGCTCCGAGATGGCATCATAGGCCGCGCCGACATTAATATTGAGCGTGGTGGCATCCGTCACGGCATAACGCAGGCGGCCATCGACCCCCAGCAGCAATTCATCGGTGGTGTGGCTGTCGACCTTCAGGTTAAGCGCCCCGGCCCCAGTCTCGGTGTAACTGTCATCCCGGATCACTGTATAGTCGGCACGCAGCGACGGCATGAAACTCACCTTCTCATTAATATTAAAGCGCCGTCCAAACTCCGCGCCGAGATGCGCCGTCCAGCTGTCATAATCTGACCTTGCAATTCGGCTTAACCCGCCAAAGGTGATGTTACGCTGGCCATCATTCAGGTTAATGCCTCCATTGGCACTGAGGGTCAGGACCGTATCGGCATCGAGATTGATGCTGCCAGAGGCGGCCAACTGAAAACTGTCTACATCGGTGCTTTGCACGGCTACCGAGGAATTACTGTCTATAAAACTCCGGCTCCAGGCAAAGCCCAGTGCCAGATTGGTCCGTTCAGAGATATCCGTGTTTGCGCCTATCATCAATCCATAGCTATCTGCATCGAAGCCGCTAGCACCGTTGCGATCATCCTGATGCGCCAGCGAACCAAAGGGTTTGAGCCACAAAGTGCCTTTGCTGAAGAAACCATCGCCAGAAGCCATGCCCTGCATGGCCGCCAGCTTTGTTTCAAGGATATGGCTGATGCTACGTGCCGTGGTTAACCCCGTCAGTGGCGCACCACCGCTCATCAGCGGCACCGACTGGGCCACCGCATTTGAAACCTGCTGTTGGGTGGCAAGTGTGCCAAGCGCAGTGACCACATTGCCCATATCCGCGCTGGCGGGCGCACCGCCGATCAGGCTGTCATACACTTGCGCCGCGCCAATCCCCGGTGTGAATCCGCTAGCCTGCACACTGGAAAGCGTACTGGCGCCACCGCCTACTGCTGCGGCAACAATGGACAGGTCAACGCCCGTGCCCGCCCCATCTACGACGCCGGTAAAATCAAACAGCGCCGAGTTGTCCGTCACCGTGATGGCGCCCGCATTCAGTGTGGTTGCGGTGAGCGCGCCGGTCAGTACATTGCCGGTGGCCAACGTATTAACCCCGGCCACGTTCACATCGAACGTACCACTGGCGGTGAGATCGGCCGTGCCGCCGACGGTCAGTTTGCCGAAACTGGCCGCAGATGAAGCGCCGATGCGTAACACGCCGCCCGCCTGCTGGGTGTAGTTGCCGGCGATACTGCCGGTCACGCCGTCAGGGATCTCGATGGTACCGGCATTGTTGACAGCGGCTGCGCCGACAACGGAAAGTCTGCCGCGTAAAAGCCCGCCCGCAAGGTTGTTAATCGTGCCACCGGCACTCGCATCCACACGCAGGGAATAGGCATTAGTGGCAATGCCATTACTGACCGTGGCGGAAATAGTACCGCTGTTGTTAAAGATGCCACCAGCCTGTATGTTGCCGGTAATTCGGACACCCGTTGCGGTTTGAGCGCCGGTTCCGGTTGCACTGGCGCTGATGGTACCGCTGTTGCTCAGTGTACCTGTGGTGGATAAAGTGTTTATCTGGGCACCACGGACATTAATTGTGGTTGTACTGCCCGTGCCAGAATTCCCGCCCGTGGCATTGATAGTGCCGCTGTTGGTCAGCGTACCAGACAATGTACTGACCCGCACGCCATAGGCGGTGACGTGGATGGCGGTGGAAGCAGTGCCAGAATTGCCTGCCGTGGCGCTGATAGTGCCGGTGTTGGTCAGCGTGCCGGACAACGTATTGGTAAACACGCCATAGGCGGTGACGCGAATGTGAGAGTTGGAAGCATTGCCATTATTGGTAGCCGTGGCGCTAATGGTGCCGTTGTTGTCCAGTGTGCCGGACAAGGTACTTGCACGCACGCCATAGGCGGTGACGCTGATGCTGGAGCTGATATTATTGCCGTTATTGGTGGCCGTGGCGGAAATGGTGCCGCTGTTGTCCAGCGTACCGGACAACGTAGTGGCAAACACGCCATAGGCGATGACGGAAAGGGTGGTACTGCTGGTTTCATTCGCATTGTTAGTAGCCGTGGCGGTAATCGTGCCGCTGTTGTCCAGGGTGCCGGACAATGTACTAACCCGCACGCCATAGGCGGTGACGTCGATGCTGAAATTGGTGCTGCCATTCAGTGTAGCCGCGGCGCTGATGCTGCCGCTGTTGGTCAGTGTGCCGGTAAAGTTGACACTACTAAATACACCGGTGGTAGAAAGGCTGGATGTATTGGTGGCCGTGGCAGTGGCACTAATCTTGCCGCTATTGCTCAGCGTGAGGGTGTCGGCGGCGGCAAGATTACATGTCCCGGTAACGGTTCCGGCAATGGTTGAGTTTGTGCCAGGGCCGCATGAACCCGACAACGCTAGCGCAGTCTCCGGCCGGCCAGCCAGCAACCCGCCCAACAGCAGCGCAGCGCACAGCATGCGACTGACTACGCAACGGGTCTTGTCCTTGCCTCCGACACTGGCCAGCTCACTGGCCACTACCCATAGCTGGCGGGCAACACTCCAGACTACGCGATAAGTTTTATTCACTCATTCTCCCCACGAAAACCAGATTTTTATACAATCCAGTACCGACATGTTTCCCCGTTTCCCCTTTAAAAACAGATGAGACACATTTGACCTGAATGTTAAGAGAAACTTCTACCAAGTTCAATTTCATAATAGAGGTATCCATTATATATGGCATGCACATATCTATCGATATAAGTTATTTTGCTATACATTAGATGTCATCTACAACAATCGACCAGAAGACCACCCACGTATTCTTTTAAAGGTGGCACTTCATTATCCAAAGTGTTTGAGATTATTCGTCGCTTTTCAGAAAACATTGATATCGTCATATTTCGTGAAGATCTTGGTTTTTCAGGAGATAATGATCCTTTAAATCCGAAACTGGCCACTACTATTTCGTATTTTGATAATTAAAATCAGGTTTAGTTTTTTATAAAATACGCTTGACGTATCCCGTATTTTTAATACAATAAATAATGATTCAAAGCTATCGAGATAAAAGGACAGAGACCTTTGCTAATGGTGGACGGATAAGTGCCTTTCAAGGATTCAAAAGACAGGCGGAAAAAAGGTTGGAAATCCTTGATGCTGCTGATAGTTTGAATGATCTCGCTGCTCTGCCAAGTAACCGGTTTGAATCATTAACTGGTGATAGACGAGGCCAATACAGTATTCGTATTAATAAACAGTGGCGAGTTTGTTTAGAGTGGTCTTCTAACGGACCTGAAAATGTTGAAATAACTGATTACCATTGAAATGGGATTACACTTATGAGCAGAAACCCTATACACCCTGGAAACATTTTAGGCGAAGAATTGGACGAGATTGATATTACCGCCGCAGAGCTTGCGCGTCAGCTTAAAATACCCGCAAATCGAATTACTCAGATTATTGCTGAACGTAGGAATATAAGTGCAGATACTGCCCTGCGTCTTGGTAAATGGTTTGGTACATCCGCTGCATTCTGGCTTAATTTGCAAAAGAGCTATGATTTACGTCTCGCACAAAAAGAAATTGGAAGTGAATTGAAGAAGATTCCGACTCGAAAACAAGAAGCAACGCACGTCTAAAAAATCTTGTTCAAAGACATTATCAGGAACAGCTTACATTATTTGCATTTGCTTAATAATTAATAAGATTGTCTATAATGAAGACAAAATATGTACGGTATGATTAATAGTACTTCCCGGCCAGTACTTCGATAGTGAAACGAACTTACATTACAATCGATACAGATACTATGATCCGTAGCTTAGAAGACATCTCTTTCTCAGGCGAGTGCCACCGGTCTTATCAATGATGCTTCACCACCAATAATTTTCAAAGGCAAGACGATGACAGTTGAGATAAATTTCTTGTCCTGGCCCAGTTCTTCAAGATTCAGACTTTTCATGACGTAGATCCCGTTTTCAACCAGCAGTATTCGATGACTGGCAAAAGGGGCAGGTATACCTATTGACAGATTATCAGTACCCACCAAACGAGGGCTTTGTTCAGCCAACCAATGTGCGGCATCATCATTCAACCCGGCCCACTTATTCAAATAAGTATTACCATCTGTTTCAAAAAAACGCCCATAACCGGTACGAATAAGAACACAATCACCTTCATTAATAACAAGCCCTTCCTTTTCGGCAGCCCCTGCCAGATCTTCCGGCGTAATCGGATAACGTTCCGGCAATATATCTATACCCTTGTAAGCAGGAACATCAAGTAATACAGCCCGCAGGATTAATGGCGGTACTTTTTCCAGACTGTGTAGTGGTTCAGGCAAGTCCTTAAATCCGGTATCTCTTTGGTATGGGGTAACGTCGATACCTTGCACCTTGTTATCCTGAGACATATGTATGGGTAAATCGAAGTGTGTCCCCGCATGATGCGAAGTAATCATAAGACTAATGGCATCAGAAAAACCCGGTTCGATGCCCATTTCATCGAATGTTTTTCTTACATACTCATGATAACGATAAAGATAGGATTGAAATGGTGGATCAAAAGGATGAACAGGCATTCCGTTCCAGTAGGGTTGGCCCAAATCATAGGTCCTGGCCTTGGTTAATAGTTCGTGTAGAGAATTACTTCCCATCAATGATGTCCTTTTATTTATGATTGTTATTTAAAACCGGTACTACACACTTATGAACTAAGCTGAACACCCCTGTCAGGAAAGTCTGCTTCTGCTTCGACTTGACCATAGACTGTTGTTCGTTGCCTGGGGACTTTGTTGCAATCAAGTATTAATCGACACATATCCTCTGTCGAAAATTCCTGACCGTGGATAGCCCCGGCCGATCGGCTAATACTTTCATACATGAGTGTACCACCGATGTCATTAACACCAGCATCCAGGCAAGCCTTAACACCGTCTTTACCCAATTTAACCCATGAGACCTGAATATTATCGATGTATGTATGAAAGACCAGACGGGCAACCGCATGCATTAACAGTGTTTCACGAAAAGTAGGTCCCGGTCGCGCCCTGCCCTTACGGCTGAGTGGTGCTGACATATGGACATAGGGCAATGGTACAAATTCGGTAAATCCTCCTGTTTCTTCCTGCAACTCTCGTACCCTTAGTAAGTGTCTTGCCCAGTGAACAGGCGTATCAACATGACCGAACATAATCGTTGCTGTTGTTGATAAGCCTGTTTCATGGGCTGTTTTAACAACGTTCAACCACTGCGCCGTATTGAGCTTGTCAGGACAAATGATAGAACGGATCTCATCATCCAGGATCTCAGCAGCCGTACCGGGCAAGGTATCCAGGCCTGTTCTTTTTAATTCCTTTAGATAAGCACGAATTGACATACCCAGCGTTTCTGCCCCATGTGTGATTTCAAGTGGCGAAAATGCGTGAACGTGTATCTGGGGTTGTGCCTGTTTTACAGCACGGGCGATAGACAGATAGGTTTCACCAGTGTAATCAGGATGGATGCCTCCCTGGAGACATACTTCCGTCGCACCTCTTGACCAGGCATCTCTTACAAGTTGTTGGATTTCTGTCAAACTCAGCATATAGCCATGTTCACGTAGATGTTCACTGACGCTACCTTTCGAAAATGCACAGAATCGACAACCAAAATAGCAAATATTCGTGTAATTGATATTCCGGTTAACAACATATGTAACTGTATCGCCATTCACTTCATTACGTAATTCATCTGCGGCACGGCAAACAAACTGAAAATCACGTGCCCTGGCTGAAAATAGTTTAACAATATCTTTTTCACTCAGAGTTTTTCCGTACATTGTCTTATCAAGCAGGTGACTCATACTGCTTTTAAACGCGGGAACAACATTGTCTGAAGTAAACATCTGCGGAATAGCCTGGTCTGATCCGGCAAACCAGCAATCGGTACGGGCAAACCCTTCGGCATCCACCTTGTTTAAGACCTGTTTGTGCAATTCAGGATCTATCCATTTATCAAGAGAATGCACATAGTCGGGATAGATCGGCAATCTTGCAACCAGGTGTTTACCCGTCATTTCAGTCGCTTTGCGAAGTTTGTCCAGCTGCGGCCATGCTGCTTCAGGATTAACATAATCCGGCGTAACCGGGGATACGCCTCCCCAATCATTAATCCCGGCATGAATCAATTGAGACATGGCATCTGGCATCAGATTGGGTGGTGCTTGTATATTCATATGGGCACCGAAAATAAGTCGGGCTATTGCTATCGTCCAGACCAGATTATCCAGATCCGGTTCCGGCGCATTATGCATCTTTGTGCCGGGTTTACGACGGAAATTCTGAATAATAATTTCCTGAATGTGATCATCAACTTCGTGTAATTCACGTAAGGCCAATAATGATTCAATCCTTTCCCGACGGGTCTCACCTATGCCGATCAGGATTCCGGATGTAAACGGAACGCGTGCCCCACCTGCAGCAGCGATACTGCCAAGACGGGTTACAGGATGTTTATCAGGTGAACCATAATGGGGACCGCCCTTTTCACACAGTCGCATGGAAAGACTTTCCAGCATCAACCCCTGTGAAACAGATACCCGGCGTAAATTCAATAAATCACTACGACTCATTACGCCAGGATTAAGATGTGGTAACAAACCCGTTTCTCTCATAACCAGTTCTGCCATTTCTGCCAGATAGGAAAGTGTGCTCGTATGACCTAGCTTATGAAGTTCTTCCCGTGCAAACTGATAACGTAGACCGGGTTTATCGCCTAATGTAAACAAGGCCTCATGACAACCCGCTTTTTTACCTGCATAAGCAATCTCCAATATTTGATCGGCTGTGAGATAGGCCTTATCCAGTTTTTTGGGTGACTCAGCGAATGTGCAGTAATGACAAACGTCCCTGCATAATTTTGTCAGGGGAATAAAAACCTTTGGTGACCAGGTGACAATATCAGGATGTTCGCGATCACGGATTACGACAGCAGCCTTGGTCAACGATTCGAGATCTGAAAAATCAGCCAGCAACAGGGCTTCTTCAGAACTTAGACGTTCGCCCTGTTCTGCCTTGCTTATAACAGCCTTTCCGGTTTTCATTAGTCCGAGTACTTATTCAACCACACCACAGATTGTCATTAAAACCTGTATATAGACCTTGATAATATCCAACATATCATCAATATGTACTGCTTCGCCCTGATGCGTGGAAAAACCACCGCCCCCGGTTCGAATCCTGCCTGCTGATCCATAATTTACCGTCGGAATACCGTAACGATTCATATGTGCTGCATCGCTATACCAGGTCTCAACACCCATTTCCGGGGCCTTGCCCAATTGTTGAGTATGTGCGCCAATAATCGTGGTAATTAATTCATGATCATCCGGAATCGATGTGCCCGGTGCTGAAACAAAGATCTCTGCCCTGGTCCCTTCAAGTTCAGAATTTTCGTTCACGACTTTCCGGATAAGCTCACGTACTTCATTATAGGCATTGACAGGTAAATTTTCCGGCAATGTACGAACATCAAGATAGATAACGCAATTGTCAGGCGTACGTGCGCCGCGCCAGGGCCAGCCTCCTTCAATCGCGGAAACATTAACTCGTGGTTGAAACTCGCCCAATTGATTTCGCTTGCAATAATCAGGTATCCACTCATGTATTGCGTCCAGTACTTTACGCGATTTATTGATGGCATTATTTTCGACCTTAGACCAGGCCGTATGGATCAACCGACCAGGCACGGTAATCTTTATCCAGGTGGTACCACAGTGTCGTGGGATAAGCATCATATTGGTTGGTTCGCCAAGGATACAATAATCGGCTACCGCGCCATGGGTGATGGCATATTTTGTCCCCACGCCATAACCCTGATATTGCCGGCCTTCAAATTCGTTGACGGGTGATTTTTCAATCTCACCGGCGACACCGGCAATAACAACATCACCACCTAATTTTATTCCGGCTTTCTGGATCGCTTCTGAGGCAGTAATATAAGTCCCCATTGCACTTTTCATATTGAATGAACCCATACCATAGATCCATTCGTTATCTATCAAGGTTGCCTTACATTCGTAACCAATCCCACGATGTGCCTGCTCGGGACCAAATGATGTATCCAGATGACCATTGAACATCAGGGATTTGCCACCACCCTGTCCTTGTAACCGGCCAATGGCATTATATCGATCGTCACCGATAGGTTGTAATGTGGCGTCGAAACCCGCCTGCTGCAATTCACCATGAACGGCGCGGGCAACGCCTTCCTCTTCACCCGTCGGACTAGGTATATCGACCAGGTCCATCACCAATTTAACCAGACGATCGCGATCAACATGATCAATAGCCTTGGCAATCAGATCACTATTCACTGTATTTGACATAGTTAAAACCTCAATTAGTTAGCGACGATGAACACGAAAAACAGATCTATAAAATGACATGTCGGTGTTCTACCTGTGCCAGATAATGTTTATCTCTAAATTTAAAATTCTGAATAAATTAATGTCGTTTATGCAATATACGTCGTCAATGTTCCCAGCTCAGCGATGGTGGCATCCAGTTTGTCACCCTGCTTCAACCAGGCCGGTTCTTTCATCCCGGCGATAACACCCGGTGGACTACCACTGGTAATCACATCACCGGGATACAAGCCCATGTGTGACCACCATGAAACCAGTTCGGCTGTCTTGTAATGCATTTGTGACGTATTTGCATCCTGACGGACGTCACCATTCAAAAGTAATTTCATTTCCAGGTTATGCGGATCAGACAATTCATCCGGAGTCACCAACCAGGGACCCAGGGGACATGAGCCCTTAAAACTTTTTCCCATAAGAATGACTTTATTGGAATGTTCCCGAGCCTGTATATCCCGAGCGGAAAGATCATTAAAAATGGTATAACCCGCGACATAATCAAACGCCTCATCGACACTGACACGATAGGCTTCTTTGGAGATAATAATTGCTATCTCAACCTCGTAATCCAGTTGCCTGGTAAAGACAGGGATTTCTACGGATGCGCCACTGGGCACTACTGAAGAAGGAGCTTCCAGAAAACCGGTGGGATGTTCAAAATGAAAATCCTTCCAGTTGTGTGATTCCCATTCCGGATCATTCCAGGTCGTTAATTCAGCCAGATGCGAATCGAAATTACACGACGTATGGACAATCTTGCCAGGTAAAGGCACTGGTGATTGTAATTCAATCTCATCTTCATTAAATACATAACGATTTCCTGATGATGAACTCAGTTCATTGACCGGTTTTGCCTCCAGACTTTTTTCTGTCTTTTCGACCAAGCTCCTGGCCCTTTCCATAGCGCTGTCACCCAGCTTGAGAAATTCAATCATGGATGCAGGCAAGTAATCTCCGGATAATTCAGCCAAATCAATATAGGTATTGGCCAAATAAGCACCTATTGTCGTTCTACCGGTTTCTTTAATTGTGAATGTTGCCAATTTCATCTGAATATTCTCTATAGAGTTGCAGGTTTAAGCTTGGACATGACTTCCTCACCCATTAGACGAATCGTTTCCAGATTGTCTTCCTCTGTTTCACCAACGACTTCGAGCAAAGGCAGATTCATTCCTGCATCAACCAGTTCCTGTGTAATTTCCAGACACTCTTCTGGTGTTCCGGAAATGACCGTAAACTTACGCATCATTTCATCGGTAACAAAGTGAGTCACATCATCCTGAGTACCTTCTGCAATCGCTTTACGGAATGGTTCCCAGGCAGAATCAGGTAAACCGGACCCGGCAAGAATGACATCATTTTTAATATTGCGTATTTTGTTCACAACATAGGTACCGGTATAGGATCGTGTTGCATTTCTCGCCTTATCCCCGTCTCTGGAACAGGCACATAAGATCACTCCACCAACCGGAAAATCCGCCGGTAATTTACGTCCGGTTTTTTCGGCACCAGCCAGCATATTTTCCCTGGCGTACTTCACAAAAGCAGGAGAAGTTAAACCGGCCAGTAACATACCATCACTTTCCCTGCCGGCCAGTTTTTGCATGAAAGGTCCTGTCGCACCTACATAGATTGGAATCTCTGTACGTAAACCATCCGCCGCCCTGTCATAGGCCGGCATACTGGATTCATAGAGATTGCCCTTATATTCATATGCTTCACCGCTAAATACCTTGCGCATGATTTCCATCGATTCATGATGCACCTTTACCGGTTTCATTTTATCGATGTCGTATTCCAGGTATTCAATACCAACCTTGCCAACACCTATCCCCATAATAAAACGACCATCTGACAGCTCATCGATGCCAGCTGCTTCTGATGCCAGTATCGTAGGATGACGCATATAAGGCGATGTAATTCCCAAACCGACCGGGATTTTCTTTGTCGCCATGGATACCGCCGCCAAAGTGGTAAAACAACCTCGTGCTTCAAGACCATATTGACGGAACCAGTGATAGGCCTCGGCTATCCAGAAACCACCCATCAAATTTGATGCCTCAGTTTGCGCGGCATATTTCACTTGTGAGGACAACGGCTCGTACGACTTGAAAATTACACCTATTTTAGGGTTAACAACATCATTCATCGTGATTTCTCCAGTTTTGCAACGATTACCGACCAATCAATAAAATGACTCATCGACAAATTATTAACCCGGTAACCTAAAAGATTACAGGGTTAATAAACTGGCCCACGGATGGGCCAGCGCGAAGTGTAAGCCCAATGCGGACATGCGCCGCATTGGGCGCATCAAATCCGTGCAGGGAAGCACGGTATTTGATTGCCGAATTAATAATAAAATCATTAGGGGTATGTTAATACCCATAAGACAGGTCGTCTTGACCTTGGACGTTTGAGGAATTGACTGCTAGTGCACCAAGCCCGCATGTTGCATGAGTACGCTAGAAATTAGGTTGGTTCTGCTGCCTGGAAAGAGTTTCAGTGTTTCCTGCAAAAGTACAGTTTTCCCTTTTGCTTCACTTGGCGAGCCCTCACTTGGTCTGATATATTTTGCGCGCACATGCTCCCTCCACCAGAGCTACGGCTATGATTGCGGTCGCGAGCACGCGCAAAATACACCAGCCAATCGTGATCATCTCACCAACTCATGCAACATGCGGGCTCTGCGCTATGCGTCAGGTAATTCCTGATCAGGGATGGGTTGTTTGGCTCGTTGGCGTAATTCCGTCGGCGAAATACCGAACCGGTTCCGAAATGAACGACTAAAATGAGCAGAATCACTAAAGCCTCTGCGAAATGCGATTTCACTTATTCTTGATTGTACCTGGGATGGGTCCAGCAAATCATTTCGTGCCGCCCTGAGTCTTCTTTCCCAAACCCATTTCAAGAGTGTGGTTCCCGATTGACTGAACAGACTATGAAGATAACGGGTTGAAATCCTGTTTGCCTTGGCAACCTTTTCCGGTGTGAGATCAGAATCCATAAAATTCTCTTCCAGGTACGCATAAATCCGGTTTAATAATGCAGATTGTTTGGAAGCAGGTTTCAGTTTATGGGACTTAATCGAAGACCGGGTCAATGCGCCAGTTAACTCAAGCAAACTTTGTGTCAGGGTATATTGTTCTGTAATAGATAATGTTTGCGCTTCAAAGGCAACTGATTTCAACAACTCATTTACAATTCGACCCAGACCTTCATTGGGCAGACTTCCTATTACGACATTTTGATTACAACTCAATAACCTTTCTCTGAAAACATGATCAGGAATACGAACAATCAACCTGCGACTGGGTACTTCATATTTAATTGTGTAGGGAAGCCCACCGGACATCAAGGCCAGATGTCCCGGCTCCAAAACATAGTTTGAGTCTGCCTGTTGTATGCTGACCCTTCCAGATAACAAAGTAGTCAGAAAATAATCCTGATTGGCATCTTCATCAATATGATTTGGATTACGCTCGATTATGACAGGATCAATATTAATATCATAAACTATCAGCCCACCCGGCAAATCAAACTGTTTACATTCAAACGTTGAACAATTACTGTCCGCAAATTTCAGGGTATCAACCTGAACAATAGCGTGACGAATTGACTCATTTAATTCGTCAGTATGTTGTTTGTCTTTTTCATTCAACGTCTTGTCCTTGAGATAGTTAACCCTGTTATGAACTCAGTCCACAATACCAACTGTCCATTTAATAATTATAATTCATATTATTTTAATTTTGCCCTGTCTTTCCCTGAAAATCGTTAATCGCCTGTCGGGTATCAAAGTCCAGTAAAACTCCTGAATCCTGCATAGGCACTTCATGAACAGTATCATCATATTTAAACAATAAATGCTTCGCACCAACATCACCTTCCAACTGCATCATCTCTTTTATAAATCGGCGCGACCATAAAATAGGATTACCACGTTTACCCTGATAAATCGGCACACAAATTTCCTTACTCGCATCTGGATCAAATTCTTTAATCAATTGCTTGATCCCTTCGCTTGTAACCATTGGCATATCAGCCAGGCAAATGATGACAGCATCAGTCATTTCATCGACAGATCGTAAGCCGGCTATCAGTGAAGTACTTAACCCCTGTTCATAATCCGGGTTATCAACAAAGCTGGAATCATAACCGTTTAACGCATTTTTTATTTGCTCCGCTTCAAAGCCGGTAACAACAATGATTTTATCCAGGCAAGATTCGTTTAAAGTTTTGACGACATGTTCAATCATTGGACGATCATTAAACTTCATCAACAATTTATTCGCATTACCCATGCGACGTGATTGGCCAGCAGCTAATACAATCGCCGTTACCCTGTGTGTTTTTTTCATCCTGTTTTTATCCGGACGCATCACTCTGGGTTGAGGCCTGTCAGCTATTTCTTTTAACAAACCGCCAAGCCCCATTTGCATTATATCTCTTGAAGTTACTGGAACATCAGCAAATAGCCTGTCCAGAACGATATCGAAACCATTAAATTTGGGTGATCGGGCACAGCCTGGCATACCCAGCACATATTTTTCATAACAACGACCTAATAATAAAAGATTGCCTGGATCAACTGGCATACCAAAATGAATAATTTCACCACCGCTATTAACAATCGCAGAAGGAACAACATCGTTACGATCAGCAACAGCAGTTGCACCTGAAATAATTAATATATCGACACCTTGATTCTGAAATTGTTTAATTGCATTCGTTAATTCATCACTATCGTGTTGACAGCGAATTTCTTGCGATATATGACTGTTCAATCGTTCAAGGCGTTGTGATAACACCTTTGATGTTTTATCCAGAATACTTTTCTTAAATCCATTTACACTGGTCTGAATAAAACCAACCAATTTAGGGATGAACGATGCAACTCGAATGGTGTTACATGCTTCTTCTGCAATAGCTATACACGTTTGAAGATATGAATTTGCGACTGCATAAGGAATAATCTTGATAGTAGCAATTAACTGTCCCTGGTAAACGGGGGTAAACGGTTCCAGTGTTGCTACGGTCAAGGATTCATGAACCAGGTTAATTTTATCCAGCGATATTTTATCAATTACAAGCAAGCCATCTTTCTTTGCTCTCAGGTTACAACGTCCTGTTATTGATTTATCGACATCCACCTGATCGCCGGCAATTACACTGGCAAGATTTTCAGCAGCAATATCTTCTGGAATATCTTCTTCAGCAGGGATTGCAACCATGACAGAATGATAGTTGTTCTCCTTTAATTCAATAACGTCTTCCCTGGTCAGTACCGTTCCCTTTTTTAACCTACGCTTAATAAGGTTAAGGCTATGTGCGAGAATCGTATTTTCAGCCTGATGTAATGAAATTTCCTTGAACTCCATTAAACACCTCTTCCTAGCAGGAGGTTTATTCTATATAAATCAAAATCCAGATAACCAGACAATAGTTTTATTATTAACTTTGGCTGGATCCCAATTCCCTGACAATAAATTCAGGTTTGAAGATTGTAATCCAGGCAGTAACCAGAAAGATTGACGCCATGGCATTAAGTATCAACATGACAGATAACAATAGAGCAGCATCAGCCTGAAAACGTAATGATGAAATGAACACCCACATAATGACACCGCCTATCAGGGTCAAGGCAGTAAACCCGACAGCAACCCCTGTTGTACTGATTGCCCTGATAACGGCATCGGTTATATCAGTATAGTTATGCGCTTCTTCCCTTATGCGATCCATAATATAGATTGAATAATCGATGCCTACACCAATACCAACGGCAATAATCGGCACTGTATTGACATTTATACCCATACCAACAATCCCCATATAGGCATAGGATAGTGTTGTGGCAAAAGTCATAGCCAGCACCATCAGAAAACCTGCATGTAAAGACCAGTAAAAAAAAGTAACGAATACAAAGATCAGGAATAACACCAGGGGAATAACTACAAGATTCGTACTATAAGCTGCTTCGTTTATTGCGGCTGTTACACCGATTGTCCCCCCGGCCAGTTTTATTTTCAGGTCTTCTACCTTGTCACCATATTCATTTATCCAGGCTTTAACCTGATGTATCGCCCTTCGAATCGTTTCGCCTTTATGGTCTTTATAATAAAAAACCATGTTGGCATGTTTTTCATCTGCATCCAGAAATTCAAGTAAGCCCCCTTGTATCGGGCTTGACATCATAAAGGCGAACATCAAGCCACCAACGTAAGAGGGATCTTCAGGAACCTGTTGCCAACGAGGATCATCATTGTGCAATATTCGATTGACTGAAACGATCAGATTCGGTAGCCCCTTGGCACCACCCATTTCAGGATCATACAGCATGTGATTCTGGAAATGGGCCAAGGCATTAATGATGCCCGGCTGTTTCAAACCACCATTTTCAGCGGTTTCAGCGATAACAAATAATTCTTCGGAACCCGGAAAATGATCATTAATTGCTTTTGAAGACACATTGTAATCATGGTCAAGATAAAGCAGAGGTGAGCCTGGTTCCGCCTCACCAACTTGTACCCATGAAGAAAAGTAAACACCTGTTCCCAATAACATCACGGATATAAACAGAATAACGATCGCCCGCTGTCGGCTAGCCAATGCCAAAGCAATCTTGGGAAATATTTTTCGTATTAATCCGCTACGCATACCGGTCTCTTTCGGTTTAGGCAATACGGATAACAGTACCGGAATTGGTATTAGCACGGTGAAAATGACACAGAACGCCCAGAGTGACGCATATTCGGCTAATTTGTCGTTAATGGGTACTGAACCCAGTGATATCAATAACAGACCAATTGCATCTGAAATAACACCGAGTGTCCCCGGCCTGAACAAACTTTCAAATGTGTTACGTGCAGCCCGTTTATTATCTTCACACTTTTCCAGTTCCAGATAATAACGCTCAACAATTTGAATGCCGTGAGACATCGCACGTGCTGATATTAGAAACGGGATAACCATCATCAAGGGATCAAGGTTATGGCCCAGCAATGAGAGAATACCAACACCCCATATTGAGGTCAGAACAATCCCTATAACTGGCAAAATAATGCCGTAAAGGCGTCTGAAATATATGACCAGGAGACATAACATGATAAGGATGGTGTATAAAAAGATCTGCAAAATCTCACCGACATAACTGGACACCCAACCAACCAGGACAGGCTGGCCCGTGGCATAAATATTTATTCCAGCTGTTGACTCCCTTTCACGAATCTTCTGCAGACCTTCAAACACCTTATTGTAATCAAGTTCGCCTTCATGCAACGTTCCCTTAATCAGAGCAGATTTAAGATCCGGAGAAACCAGGAGACCGTAGACACGTTGATTGGCGATGACATCGTCACGCATTTGAATGAGTTCTTCGTCACTATATCCACCTTCTTTGGTTGGATCATAATGCGGTGTGGACTTGATATTCCCCACCTCACTCAACCAGATTTTTCTTGTTGTACGATGCGTCAGACTGTTAAGAAGATTATGGTTAATGGATGGCAACTGATCGACTGCCTGGGTAATTCGATGGATACGATCCAGGGTATCATTGGTAAAAATAGTTCCCTCTTTAACCTCAACTGCAATAATGAGGTTATTAGCGCCACCAAAAGTATCCCGAATATCATTGTGTAATTGTATATATGAATGTTCCTGGGGTAGAAGATCAGCAAAATCCGAGACCATCCTTACAGCAGGGATTTGAGATGCAAAAAAAAGTGTGACAAGTAGTACGATTGTCAGGACATGAATCGGATATTTAAAAACTATTGCATCAATTTTATGTAATTGTTGAACGAATTTATTCAAACTGTTCCTCCCGATCTGGTTCCTGCAAATAAATTATTCTAATCAATCTTGAGTTTATGCAGGGCCCCGGCCCCTCCTGCCAAAAGAATGGATTTATCATTTAAAGGTAGTACTGCACGCAGATAAAACCGGATAGGAAAATCATGTGTTAGCTGTTGCCATTGTCCATTAACATACTCAAGCACCATTCCAGTATCACCCACAGCAAATAATGCTGAATCGCTTCCCTTAATACCATATAGTGGCGCATCAATATCAGTTGATTGAAACTCCCAACTGTTACCACCATTGTTCGTATGTAATACTTTGCCCCTGAGTCCAACAACCCATCCTCTCTCAGCATCCATGAAGTAGCTTGCTTGCGGATAAAATTCTCCCGGCAATGGCTCCATGTAGTCCCATGTTTTACCACCATCACTGCTTTTCAACACTGTACCAAACTCCCCGATTGCAAATGCGGTTGTTTCATTTATGAATTGCAACGATGTCAACATCAAGTCTTCATCCAAAGAACGTGTTTCCCAGGTGTCCCCCTTATCCGGACTGGATAGAAAAGTACTGAAACTTGCAACGACCCATATCTGGTTTTTCTGATCACAGGTAATTGCCTGCGGAACCTCAGTGGAATCAATCGGCTTTTTGACCCATGTTTTTGCATTATCGTTACTCAGCCAGACGTGATGGGAAAAATCCAGAATCGCATAAGAACCATCGGAGCATGAAGTAATATCAATAAGAGGTGGATAGCCTGGCAATATTTGTCTTGACCAGATTTCACCGTAGTCGATTGAAGAAAGAACAACGCCTGCCGAACCCACTACAACAACCGAATTATCGTTTGTTGATGCTGCCTGGTAATGATCAAAACGTAAAATAGACTGGCTTGATTGGGCCTGGACACCTTCAAGATTCAGCGGCGCTTCACAGGCCGTACAATAAAGGACCGGTAGAAGTATTAGCCAGGTTCGCAGAAAAAAAAGCCTGTGAGTTACTTCTTTATATCTTCTCTCGTGCATACAATTAATATTCGCCCCGACAGTCAGTATTTAGATATAACTTACTTATGTAAATCTGATATTTATGAACAACTATTCTTATTCAGCTATTGATGTATATGCAGTATAATTGCCGTTTTTCCAAGTCACGTTTATGCGGTCTGCTGATTCGTCATTCACCAGCAAGTAGCTTCCATACGGTTCCGTATGTATAATATGTGACAGTTTCAGGAATGGCAAGCAACTTATAGCTCTTTATCCTAATATAACCTGATTTACTAATAGCCCAATGTTGACTACAGTTGATAAAAAAAACAAACAACTCAGTCGTGAATCCTGGATTCTTGCTGCATTTGATACGCTATATAAAGATGGAATCGATGCTGTACGTATTGAACCGCTTGCAATAAAACTGAATGTCACCAAAGGCAGTTTTTACTGGCACTTCAAGAACCGTACGGAACTCCATAATGCTGTACTGGAGTATTGGGAAAAGGAAATGACTCAAAGCGTTCTCGATGCCGCCAATGAATTTCATGGCAGCCCGAGACAACGTTTGATCAACACGTTAAGAGAAATCATTGGGAAAGAACGCACCAAATATGACCCTGCTGTACGTAACTGGGCAAGAACTGACGCTAAAGTAAAAAAAGTGGTGGAATACATCGATAAAATACGTTTGTCATTCTTACATGGTTTATTTGTTGATATTGGTTATGACAAACTGGATGCAGAAATTCGCTCTCGTTTAATGTACTACTACATTATGGGAGAGTGTACAGTGACCGTTAAAGAGCCCATGGCAAAACGCATGAAAAAGTTAGACATCAAGACAGAGATAATGATGCAGCCTTTACCCAGGAAATAACATAGGACATCAGAACTGTCCCGTTAACATGAATATTGTGCATGTTAACGGTTTGATTAACAATTTAAAAAAGACATCATTGTGCTTATCAGACATGGGCCGGGCAAACTGGCGCATGACCGTATGCCGCATGGACGCGGCATCCGAGCGTATAGGGATATATTCACAGCGTGTCATGTGTTAGTTTGCCCGGCCCATTTATTATGATGGTTAATTAAAATTAACGGGGCAGCATTGATAGGACATATTAAACTGTAAAACTCCGGACTTAATCTGACACTTTCTTAATACAGAGTTTAACTGTTCTTACATGCTGTATGATGCCAACGGTAGACATCAGCAACTTCTCCTTCGTCATTCCCGCGCAGGCCTCCATAGATGGAGGAAATGCAATAGGAAAGTCGGGAACAATCCTTGCCCATGTGCTTCACGGCATTGCCTGAAGGGACGCAGGTACTTAGGATTTGCAGGAGCATAAATCCTGACAGTACATCCTCCTG
>CAYMPA010000011.1:0-38642 GCA_964392105.1 uncultured Enterobacteriaceae bacterium | reverse complement strand
ATTTCAAGTGGAAGAAGCGGTGATCTTATGATGTTTCATAAGATCACCAACAACATTTTTATTTATTAATCTTCGCGACTGGTGATTTCCAACAGGTGATAACCAAACTGGGTTTTAACCGGGCCGTGGACGGTATTCAAATCACCACTGAATACGACTTCATCAAATTCTTTTACCATTTGACCGGAACCGAACTCACCCAGATCGCCACCTTTACGTCCAGAAGGACAGGTTGAGTGCTCTTTTGCTATCTCTACGAAATCTGCGCCGTCTTCAATTTGTTTTTTTAATGATTCGCATTCTTCTTCGTTATTAACAAGAATATGACGTGCTGTCGCCTTGCTCATTGGCTTTCTCCTTTAATATTTAATCCGGGACTATCCTGACCTTTACATAACTACCAGGAGCGTCTTCGATGGGTTTTAAATTTGTCCCAGGTTGTCGTGCTTTAATTTTATTACCTGCAAGAGTCTTGATCCATTGTTGCCAATCGGGCCACCATGAACCTTCATGAGTTTCAGCATTTTCTAACCAGACTTCTGGATCATCATCAATAGTTGCGTTTGTACAATAATTGTATTTATTTTTAACCGGGGGATTAATAATACCTGCAATATGTCCTGAACCACCTAATACGAATCTCGTTGGACCAGACATTAATTTTGCACCGGCATAGTTCGATTTCCATGGTGTGATATGGTCTTCTCGTGTCGATATAAAATAACCGGGTATCTTGATCTTACGTAGATCGATAGGTGTACCATTGAGTTCAATACCACCGGGTTCACGTAGCAGATTGTTAAGGTAACAATTACGTAAATAAAAACTATGCGTCTTTTCTGGCAATCGAGTTGAATCAGAATTCCAGTAGAGTAGATCAAATGCTGTCGGTTCTTTTCCGAGCAAATAATTATTGATAAAGAAAGGCCAGATGAGATCATTTGCACGTAACATATTAAATACGCTCCCCATGGTTGTTCCATTAAGGAATCCATCCTTTTCCATATCTCTATCTAATGCGTCGAGTTGCTTTTCATCAATAAAGACACCTAAATCACCCGGCTCTTCAAAATCCAAGATCGTTGTAAAATAGGTTGATGAATTTACAGGTTTACCATGTTTTGTTGCCAAATAGGCATTTGTAGCGGCAAGTAAAGTACCGCCAATACAATATCCTATCGTATTGACATTTTTTACATCGGTCTCCTTTTTGACTTTATCCAGGGCTGTAAGAATGCCTTTCAACATATAGTCTTCAAATTGAGTATCAGCATAAGTCTCATCCGGGTTTACCCAGGAAATGATAAAAACAGTATGGCCCTGATCCACTGCCCATTTGATAAAACTGTTTTCTTTTCGTAAATCCAGGATGTAAAACTTGTTTATCCAGGGCGGTACGATTAATAATGGTGTTTCAAATACAGTTTTTGTTGTCGGGTTATATTGAACGAGTTGCATTAACTCATTCTGAAATATGACCTTCCCCGGTGTTGTAGCGACATTTTTTCCAACTTCAAAGGAAGAATAATCAGTCATTCGGGGCGTTAGTACTTGACCCTTACCGCGAATGAAATCATCAAACAAGGCCTTTGCACCGTTAACCAGGTTTTCGCCGTTACTATCCAGCGTTTCTTCGATGACGGCTGGATTCGTGATTGCAAAGTTAGTCGGGGATAGGGCATCCAGCCATTGTTTGGTAAAAAAATCTACTTTTTTGTTCATTTTTTCATCAAAGTGATCATTCTCGGATATTGAATTAAGAATGCATTGTGATGTTAATAGATAGAACTGTTTTATATGATCAAACGCAACAAATTCATTCCAGCTTTCATCAATAAATCGCCTGTCGGATTTGCCAGGTGTGACCACTGCATCGGCTTCCATACCCATGGTTTTTAGCATTGTGTACTGGCAAAGACGGATCTGATTATTGAATAACTCGATGTTATTGCGAGTCAGCGAAGCGTTGTTTTCAAAATATTTTTTCCATGTATCAATCAAGCCCATTTCATTGAGAACAGGATTTGATTTGGAGATATTGTCCAGGCTTGACTGTATAAAATCGGTAGTCATGTTCAGATTGGATTCTGACATTCTTCCCAATACGTCTTCCTTTCCATCAAAATCCATTAATGCACCTCATATTTCACCAGAGTTAAAGATAACTAAACAGTATTATAATGACCATTATAAACATATTTGTGCAGTGCAACAAGATTACTCTAATTTATTGATTTATATTGAATAAATGTAGACATGTAAGACGATATTGGCAAGTATGCAAGAGTCAATCTGCAAGTCGAAGATCAATGATATAAACTAAATCAGGTTCAATTAATTGTAGTGAAAATCCTCGATTTCAAGTTCTATATCACCAATCGGCCGTTCCCAGGTAATAAGATCACCCGCTTTATTACCAATCAAGGCACTTGCCAGAGGGGATACCCAGCTTATTAATTTTTGTGTGACATCAACTTCATCCTCACCAACAATGGTGAATTGATAATGATTGTCGTCTGTATCTATTAAATTTATACATGCACCAAAACGAATATCTTCAAAATTTTGTTCCTGAACATTTACCGGGATGGCACAATCTATGCGTTTTTCAAGATAGCTGATTTCTGCTTTAATTGACTTAATGTCATTTTTGGCTGATAAATTGTCATTATTAATATTTAAAACGGTATATTGTTGACGTAATTTATTAAGGCGTTGTTTGAGTTGTTCGTGTCCTTTGAGCGTAATATAATTCGGATGAGGACTTTGCGGGCGTACAGGCAAATCAGTTTCAGTTTGATCATCATCGGGTTCTTTTACAAATGCGCGGCTCATAATTGATCTTCCTGGATATTTTTACCGGGAAGTAAACAGCGATATAGAACAGAACAAATTGTTATCATTATTAGATTATAACTAATTTAACTTCTATTACTTAAGAAAAAGTTTTTTTTCAATTACTTATTCAATATTTTAAAAATATAAATCAGGGCGATGAGATTTTTTGTTAAAAAATAAAAACTGAAAATCAACTGAATTGATCTATACTTTAGTTAAGGGTGTTTTCACTCTGTACATGCCACTATCAGTGGCACATGCCCCCGCGCGATGTCCTCACGGGGGCTTTTTAATGCCTGATTATTTATATCTTAAAATGAAGTTACATCATTTGATTCATTTTCAATAGTTTGTGATGTTTCTTTAAAGTGTTCCTTACGTTTTTCACGCCGTTGCTCTCTTTTCTCCATTCGTTTCGCATGTAATTTTTCAAATTCTGCCATTTGTTCTGGACTTAAAACAGAATTCAACTTGTCTTTGGTATCATTATGTAAACTATCCATCTTTTTCTTCATAGAATCTCGATTTGCCTCAAATATTTCACGACGTTTCTCTTGTTGTTCACTCATGATTTGTTGTACGGCTTCGATTTGGTCATCTTGTAAATCAAGTTTTTCAGTCAGTTTTCCTGCACGATCACAACCTTTCCCTGACTCAGCAAAACTTACCTGGGTTAATAAGATCATGAAAAATAAAGTGATTAGCTTTTTCATCGTTTTCTCCATAAAAAGTAGTATTCATGGGGTATTAACGCAGTAAGATAGATTTGGTTTACAGAAGATATCTATTAATTTTATCTATGATGATGAACGGGATTTTATTCCATATTAAAATCAATAAGATAATTGTTTATGGCAATATTACTTAAGCCTGAAGCAGATTAATGTTAAATCATCCGGGTGACATAGGCGGTCAGGTAGAGGCTCATGCATATTATGTTTACATTCTTCGATCAGCTTATCAACACCCTCTTGTAAAGTGCCTTTGCGTATTATTTCACATATCTCATCTTCATACAGGTTGTCTGACAGGGCATCACTGGTAAGTATAAGTGTGTCAAAAGACGTAAGTTCTATAAATGGCCCAATATTAATATGCATGTCATTACAACCAACGTAATTTGATATCAGGTTTCGTTCTGGATGACGCATGGCTCTTTCCTTATCTATTGCACCACATACGAGTGCATATCCAATAGGTGAATGAGAAACGGTCTGGTACTTAACATTGCCATGATTTGTCGTAAGCAGTATCAATGAATCACCAGCATGATAAGTGCGTAAACTAGTATTATTAATTTCAGCTATAGAAACAGTCGTTCCAGAACCCGTTTTCAAATCCAGTATTTGCTTATTTGCTGCATCAATTCCATTTAATATTGCTTCACGTGTTTGTATCACCACATCATTTAAAGAATCAATTAAACATTCAACAACAATTTGTGATGCCTGTTCGCCAGCCGGCATGCCACCAAGACCATCAGCGACAACTAATACAGTTGTTTTATCACCTACAGGAATGACGGCCAGGGCGTCCTCATTTGGTGTTTCTTTTACCGGTGATCGATCTGAATAACAGACTACTTCTCCATGATTAATAGATACGCTCAAAGGTTCACTGTCTTTAGCATCAAAACGCGTTAAGATTTTTCTCTCGTCTGACATGGTTATAGTGTATCCCATTGCATATTTTCTATATAGCGGCATAGTTTGCCGGCACTGTTAAATTTTTTTAATGCAAGAGAATGTTTAAGGCCACAACAAATAGCCTTGATTTCAGGAGGTTGTTTTGAATAATATTTTTGCCCACCCACTGCATCATACAATATCCGAATCAAGTCCATTACATCACCACGTATGTTACTTGCACGGGGTTCGTCCCATTGGAACATGTCCAACAGTTTAAGATTATAGTCCAAACCTACTTTTTGAACGATGATATTATCCGTGTGCAGATCGCCATGGTACTCATTGGTGGCATGAATACATTCAATACCTTTGGCCAGTGCATAGATTAAATGCAATGCTTGAAAGGAATGTAGTCTTTTGCCTGGTTGGCGAGATAAGTATTCTGTAAGTAATTCACCTTCGACGTATTCTGAAACAAGAAAAGAAATGGGTGATTTTTTAAAGGTGATTATATCCTGAGTTGAGTATTGAATAACAAGAGGACATTTACGAAGCTTATGTAATTTACGCGCGTAAAATTTTAGTGCCTTATCTTTAACATTACGTTGTGGGAAAAAGAATTTTGCAGTTCTTTCTATATCTGTAGTGCGTTCTCTGACAAGATAAACTTCACCTTCCCAGCCAGAACCCAGACGTTTTTCGATAATATATTTACGAGCAATGATACGCCCGGGTTGAAGCTCAAAAGAACTAATATTATTTGATGACATTAATCATGCTCAAATATGAAAAATTATGATTTAAGTTTTTTGTATTTCAATCTTTTCGGCTGTGCTTCTGATCCTTTACGATTCAGGAACTCTTGATGGTATTCACTGAAATCACCTTCAATAAAGATGATTTCACCATCATCTTCAAACGCAAGGATATGTGTTGCAATACGATCCAGGAACCATCGATCGTGTGATATAACAAGTACACAACCGGGGAAGGCAAGTATTGCTTCTTCAAGTGCACGTAAAGTTTCAACATCCAGGTCATTTGATGGTTCGTCAAGTAATAAAACATTTGCACCTTGTTTTAAAGTGTTTGCCAGGTGCAATCGACCACGTTCACCACCAGACAGATCACCAACATGTTTCTGTTGGTCAGTTCCCTTAAAGTTAAAACGTCCAACATAGGCACGTGAACTGATTTCATAATTACCAATGGTGATGTTATCGAGACCACCAGAAATTGCTTCCCAAACTGTTTTATTGTCATCAAGATTTTCACGGCTTTGTTCAACAAAAGCGACTTGTACCGTTTCACCAACCTTGATCTCACCATTGTCAGGTGATTCAGTACCAGTAATCATACGGAAGAGGGTAGATTTACCTGCGCCATTACCACCAATGATACCAACGACAGCGCCTTTCGGAATATTTAAGCTCAGGTCTTCATATAAAACATTATCATTGAATGCCTTGCTAACCTGGTTGAATTCAATAACTGAATCACCTAAACGCGGGCCAGGCGGGATATAAATTTCATTTGTCTCACTTCGTTTTTGAAAATCTTGCGAACTCATTTCCTCGAAACGAGCCAGACGCGCCTTGCTTTTAGCATGACGACCTTTAGGTGCTGTGCGGACCCATTCAAGTTCCTTTTTAATTGCCTTTTGTCTTGCTGATTCTGCACGTTCCTCATGTTCAAGGCGTTGATCCTTGTCTTCTAACCATTGGGAATAATTACCTTCAAAAGGAAAACCTTCGCCACGATCGAGTTCCAGGATCCAGCCCGCAACATTATCCAGGAAATATCGATCATGAGTGACAGCAACAACGGTCCCATTAAAACCAGCCAGGAAACGTTCCAGCCAATAAACGGATTCAGCATCAAGGTGATTTGATGGTTCGTCTAATAACAACATATCCGGTCTTGAAAGCAATAAACGACAGAGTGCGACACGACGTTTTTCACCGCCTGATAATGTATCAATGGCGGATTCCCAGTCGGGAAGGCGTAATGCATCTGCTGCTCTTTCCAGAGTATTTCCCAGGTTTTCTGCATCCCATGCCTGAACAATACATTCATATTGCTCCTGTTTTTTTGCCAAAGCATCAAAATCAGCATCAGGTTCGGCATAGGCTGCATAGATTTCATTTAATCCAGCCAGCGCGTCAAGCGGTTCACGAAGACCATCTTCAACGTTGCCACGGACATCCTTATCTGCATCGAGTTGAGGTTCCTGCGGTAAATAACCAACATTGATGTCAGGCATAGGTCTTGCTTCACCGATAATTTCAGTATCGATTCCTGCCATAATTTTCAGTAAAGTCGATTTGCCGGCACCATTCAGACCAAGCACACCAATTTTTGCACCTGGAAAAAAAGAAAGATAAATGTCTTTAAGAATTTGACGTTTAGGAGGAACAATTTTCCCAACGCCATTCATTGTATATACGTATTGAGCCATAAGAAAAAAACAAATTCTGATTATTGTTATAAATGTTGGTGTGATGAAAAAATGGATTATCGGGAATACTTAATAAGTAATCAACATGAATGTAAATTTCATATTGATTACTAAGTCAAATTTGATTTCTAGATATAAAAATAATGTGGGGACAAATAGTTATATCAGCAAATAATTCTATAAATCAAGATCGGTTATGCTGCTAAACGTCGAAACTTACCGTTGTTTAATACCCTGAATTCACCTTGTTCCATACAATGCCAGTCTTCGTTATCAGTAAGTGCAGAAGAGGCGATAACTGTAACGATATCTTTTTTTGATAAATGGGTGCTGAAGTCAATAATTTCGCCGGTATCGACCAAACGTGCTTCTGCAAATGGATATTGGCGTGTTACCCAGCACATTTTATTACTACAATAGGCATACATATAACGCGAATCACTCAAGAGAAAACTGAATATGCCATGATTGTTGATTTCCTGGGCCAGTGATTCGATGAATATCCACAAATCCCTTGATTTGTTTGGTCGTTGAGGAAATTCTTCCCTTATCTGATCCATCATATAACAAAAAGCATGTTCGCTATCTGTAGTACCGACTGGCTGGTAAAAACGAAGCTCTTTTTGCTTGATCCCATTTAATTGACCATTGTGGGCGAATACCCAATCATATCCCCATAGCTCTCTTGAAAACGGGTGTGTGTTTTCAAGACATACTTTGCCACGATTAGCCTGTCTTATATGACTGATTATGATTTTGCTTTTTATAGGAGTATTTTGAAATAAATGTACAATTTCAGATGCTGCACTGGGTTTTGGGTCACGAAATGAACGACTTCCACGTCCTTCATATAAACAGATTCCCCAACCATCTTTGTGAACGCCTGTTTTTCCACCACGTTGTTTTAAACCTGAAAAACTAAAACAAATATCCGCTGGTTCATTAGCACACAATCCCAATAATTCACACATCAACCCTGCTCACTCAATAGTTTGTATTTATAATAATGCAATATAGATACCGGTATGACCTGTATCGGAAGATTGAGGATTATATTTAGGGTGAATTGATATTTAGGGTACACCCGAAAATGTCTTTTTCACCCTCAGGGGGGTACCGAGGTCCTTGGAGTCGTCCTGCGTCCATGTAGTCGTACGCGCGGTGTTCTTATACACATGGTTGTCTAAGAGCGGCCTTGCTCTTATGTGCAGGGATGTACTGTCAGGATTTATATTCCCGACAAATCCTAAGTACCTGCATCCATGCAGGCAATGCCGGTTTCGCCTAAAGCGCCTACTGTTGGTGCAGGAGCAAAAACCGGTCACAAAAAAATCAAATTTCGGAAGCAACCATTATTCAAAATGTTTTGTGTCTTATTGAATTTTATTGTTAATGACGAGGTTAACAGGTTCTTTCAGGTTGGTTTTAACGGTATCAATACTGCCAATAAAGTCTCCTGTCTGGGCCTTGGCATTACCACTTGCTGAAATTCGTGCTATGACCTGTACATTTTCATAATCTGAAAGTTTACGTGATGGCAGCATTGACATTGAATCATCCATGGTAGCTAGTAAGGGTAGGTCGCTTACTTTTTTGCGTAATATAACGAGCGGCATTTTTGATCCATCAATCGCTTTGGCATAGATAAAAACAGTGTCTTCAATATTTATTTCATTACTCAAATCAGCTGACAAACTGATGTTTACCTGTAATCTATGTCCTTTTTCAATTGTGTCGCTTAACACTTCATCCTGTCCATTTTCAATATGTTGACTGGCAATTTGTATATATTGTTTGATGCTCTGCTGTGTCTCTGAGCCTTCTTCAAGTTTTGGTATGAGTCTTTGCCAATAATTGACGGCTTCGCTTATGTCACCGCGCTCGTTCGCAGCAAGACCGGCTAACCAGAGACCGGTCATATTATCCGGTTCAAGTTTTAGTGCCTTGTTGATTAATTCGACAGGTTTGCCAGCAATAACACCTGAATTGGCCATTATCAGCGTATCAGCATAATGTACTAGTAGAGAGGGTTCATCTCCGATCAAACGATGTAAATTTTCAAAGGCTCTAACCGCATCCGGATAGTGCTTGAGTGTCTTGTATGAATTGGCCAACATATACCAGGCATCAATATCATCGGGCTCATCAAGTAAACGTTGTTCAACACGAATCAGCATCTTTTCGATTGATACCTGTTTTTCATCATCGCTCATTGCATTGTGAAAATCGGCTAGCAACTCAGCTTGTGTAATTGAATCGGGTTGACCAAGGTGGTTATACAAGATGAAAACAAAGACAGGAATAAGCAGTGATAACATTACTGCAGTAATCCATTTTGATTTTGATTCGGGTAAAAAGGAAGTTGATGATAAAGTGTTATTAGTTTTATTATGATTTAATAAGGATAACTCGATCTCTTTTTTTGCTATTGTTGCTTCTGCTTCATCTAATGTTCCATTGGCCATGTCTGACTCCAGCTCTGATAACCGTTGATGATATATGGTCACATCATTTTCATGATATGCACTGTCAGATTTATGCCTGCCTAATATCGTTTTAAGAATCACTGCGAGTGATGTCAACACGAACAACGACGCCAATAACCAGAACTCAAGCATTATTATTGTTCGCTCCTGTTCGTTTCTTCGTTAAGAATTTCTTTTAAACGTTTTTGTTCTTCCTTGCTGATGTCTGTTTCAAACAGTTCTTCATCAGATTGTTTCTTTATGATGACGATAGCTATGACGAGAGCAGAAATTAATAATAAAAATGGGCCGAACCAGAGTAGCCAGGTATTTTCTTTTAATGGTGGGCGGTATAAAACAAAATCACCATAACGTTCAACCAGGAATTGTATGATTTGATCGTCCTGTTCGCCTGCAACGACCATTTGATAGATTTCATTCCGCAAGTCCTCAGCCAAATCGGCATTTGAATCTGCGAGTGATTGATTCTGACAAACTAGGCAGCGGACCTCTGCTATTAATGTGTAATAACGTTCTTTCAATACTAGATTACTAAACTCAACAGGTGCATCGGTGGCATGTACATTTAAACATGCTATTAATAAGCTGAAGGGAACTATGAGAAAGCAAGAAAAGTTAGATCGTTTTGTTTTTATCTCTGTATTCTCTAAGGCTAAATAAACTTTCATGCCGAATCTCCAAGTTGTTTGATTAGCGGCAGGATTGTTTCATCAATGTCTTTTTTAGTAACAGGCCCGATGTGTTTATAACGAATGATTCCGGTTTTATCTAACACGAAGGTTTCCGGTATGCCATAGACACCATAATCAATTCCAATCTTTCCTGATTCATCAAAAACACTTTCAATGTAGGGGTTGCCTAATAGTTCCAGCCAGCGCAAGGCATCCTCGCGTTTGTCCTTATAGTTAAGTCCATACAGGTTTAGTTTATTCGTCTTTGCTGCTTCAACTAACAAGGGGTGTTCTGTGCGGCAGGCGACACACCACGAGGCCCAGACATTGATTAATGACACCTTACCTTTTAGATCATCTAACTGAATCGTATTCTCCGGTATGTGCAGTGTCGGCAGATTAAATGTTGGTGCAGGTTTATCGATTAAGGGAGAGGGGATACGGCGAGGATCATGTTGCAGGCCATAGATAAAAATAATGACAAGACCAATGAATAAACCTAGTGGAAGTAAATAACGGATCATAATCTTGGATAATTTTACTTGGCAGATACTACAGAACCATCAATGATGGCTGATTTGTTTTTTACCAGTTTAATACGGTAACGCCGATCAGTTACTGCCAGTATTCCACCGATGGACATAAAGATTGCCCCCAACCATATCCAGCGAATAAATGGCTTATGATAAAGACGTATACTCCAGGCCTTATCATTCAATGGTTCACCCAGGGAAACATAGATGTCCCGTGTTAAGCCTGAATCAATCCCGGCTTCTGTCATTGGCATATCGCGAACAGTATATATGCGTTTTTGCGAACGAAGAGTTGTAATGTATTGGTCATCTTTTGTAACACTGATAACAGCTTCGGTTGCACGATAGTTTGGTCCAGGTAATGAACGTATTTCTTCCAAAGAAAATTTATAACCGGCAAATACAACGACATCGCCGGGCGCCATGCGTTGGTGAATATCAATACTATGTTGAGTGGTAATCGTTATACCAACAATACAAACTGCAAATCCAATATGCGCAATCGTCATTCCATAAAAGCTACGTGGAATTGTTTGTAAAGTCACTAATTTATTTTGTCTGTTTTTTATTCTTGAATGTAATGCTGAAAGGCTTGTTAATGTGATCCATAAAGCCGCAACAATACCAGTGATTGTTTTAAACGGATGATTCTCATAAAACACAATACCCAAAGCTGTTCCAATAAGCAGACTGGAAATCAACAGCAAGCGTAATTGCTTCCATATGCGAGAGTAACCATCCTGTTTCCATTTAACTATTGCGCCAATACCGATAAGGATTGCTACGGGTGACATCAACGGAATAAAGACCGCATTGAAGTAGGGTGCCCCTACAGATAATTTGCCCAGGCCAAGGGCCTCTATGATAAGCGGGTAAATCGTACCAAGCAGTACGGTCAACATGGCAACCAATAGCAGAACACTATTAAATAATAAAAAAGTTTCTCGTGAAAACAGCTTGAACTGACCGCCTCTTTTAGTAGAGGGTGCACGTAAAGCATATAGAAATAATGAACCACCGACAAAAATACCCAGTAAGACAAGGATAAAAACGCCGCGTGTTGGATCGGTTGCAAATGCGTGAACTGATGTTAATACACCAGAACGCACCAGGAATGTTCCGAGCAAGCTTAGGGCAAATGCACAAATAGCAAGTAAAATTGTCCAGTTTTTAAAGACATCTCTTTTTTCAGTCGCAGCAAGTGAATGCAGCAAGGCGGTTCCAATTAACCATGGCATAAACGATGCGTTTTCGACCGGGTCCCAAAACCACCAACCACCCCAGCCCAATTCGTAATACGCCCACCAACTACCCAAGGCGATACCCATAGTCAGAAACATCCAGGCCAGAATTGTCCAGGGTCTGGACCACCTAGCCCAGGTTGTATCCAGATTACCACCTAATAATGCAGCGATAGCAAAGCCGAATGCGACAGAAAAACCAACATAACCCATATACAACATGGGTGGATGAATAATAAGTCCCGGGTCTTGAAGTAGAGGATTTAAATCACCGCCGTCAGATGGAATTGGGAAAAGTCGTTCAAAGGGATTTGAAGTAAACAGCATGAAAAGTAAAAAACCGATACTGACTGATCCCATGACACCAATGACACGAGACAGAAAGTAATCGGGTAATCGACGACTATAGAAAGTTACCGCTGTAGTCCAGAGTCCCAGAATCAACGTCCATAATAATAAGGACCCTTCATGTGAACCCCAGACTGCGGATAGGCGATAAATTGCAGGTAATAATGAGTTTGAATTATGTGCTACATAGGCAACTGAAAAATCATTTGTTAAAAATAAATATGACAGAATGGCAAAAGCGATACTGACAAATAAAAATTGTAAACGTGCTACCGGACGTGCCAATGACATCCAGACCTGATTACCATTAGCTGCACCTGCAATGGGGAAAATGGTTTGCACAATCGCCATGGCCAAAGCCAGGATTAAAGCAAATTGACCCAGTTCAGCTATCACTGGACTATTTTATATTTCTGATGCGGGATCTCGGCACCTGCATCCTGAAGTGCTTGAGCAACTTCAGGCGGCATATAATTTTCATCATGTTTGGCTAATACTTGTTCAGCTTTAAAAAGGGTTTCTGATTGAAGTTTGCCATTAGCAACAATACCCTGACCTTCACGAAACAGATCGGGAAGAATACCTTCATAAATGACCTTGATTTCATTAACGGTATCAGTAAGCACAAAGCTGACTTCAAGACTATCCGGGTTTCGTTCAACACTATCGACCAATACCAATCCACCTATACGAAACGCTCTCGCTGTTGGTGCCTCACCTGCAATGACCTGCGTTGGGCTGTAAAAATACAATAAGTTTTTTTCAAATGCGGTCAAGATTAATACCGCAGCGATACCCATCCCGGCAAGAATTGAACAAACAATGACAATACGTTTTTTCCTTGGTGTCATTGTTATTTATCCTTGTTGTTTGTCTTTCTGGGATTGCAGACGTTTTTGAAGTTCGCGAATAGTTTTACGTTCTCTCTTTAGAGGCTGAATTATATTCAATATCAGTACGACACAACAAATACCGTATGACGACCAGACATAAGTCGCGTATCCCCCCATAGAAAGAAATTCATTAAGTGACATCATTTGTAGTACCCAATAACTGTTTAACCCAGGAGGTGTTACATTCATATTCCAGAATTTCACTCCGGGCCCTAATTAGAAGCGTTGTTAAGTAAAAAGTTTTAAACCCTAATACCATTAATAATAACGGTATCAACATACTCAAATGGATTGAAGGTTTATCGAATTTTGTAATGGTTGGGCCTTGATGCAGGGTGCTCCACCATTCGACTGAATAATGAATGATTGGTATATTTACAATGCCTACCAATGCTAGAATCGCACCAGCACGTGCTGCGACCCTTCGATCCTCAAAGGCAGATTGCAATGCGATATAGCCCAGATAAAGAAATAACAAAATCAGTTCTGAGGTTAATCTTGCATCCCAAACCCACCAGGTCCCCCACATAGGTTTGCCCCAAATTGCGCCCGTAACAAGGGCCAGGAAAGTAAATGATGCGCCAATGGGTGCACTGCTTCTGGCAACAATTTCAGCGAGTTTAATATGCCAGATGAGTCCAATACCGCCCGATATGGCCATGACCATATAGACAAAGAGCGACATCCAGGCAGAGGGGACATGGATATAGATAATCCTGAAACTGTCACCTTGTTGATAATCTGCAGGGGCCAGCACCAGGCCGCCATAAAGACCAGTAATAAAACATAAGACACAGGCAATCGCAGCCCAGCGAGATATCCATAGGGATATTTCATAGAAAAATTTAGGTGAGCCAAATTGGTGAAACCATCTGAAATTCATAATCCTAGAAACCTCATTTGACAGCTTTTTGCTCCTGCAAAAGCTGAATACACGCCGTCCATGGCGATAACTCGTTTGCACCATGAATCATTTACAAAGAACGGCATGATAAGTGTGTGTTTTATTGGCTTAGTTGCGCCGACTAAACAAATCGGCAAGAAAGCCGATTTGCACGACTGCATGGATGCAGGACGACTCCAAGGACCTCGGTACCCCCCTTGAGGGGTGTGGAGGAGGTAGAGAATGTCTGGAACACATTCTCGAGGTAGAGCGACACAAGGAGTCAAAGCCGAGGAGCAAAAACCAGCGATTCTACGTAAGGCTTTTGCCGTCAAGCAAATGAGCCAATAAAACGTGCAATTAAGCGAGTAGGTAGGCTCTCTCAAAGGGCTAAGACCTAACAGACTGTGAATTTTTGATTTGTAAGTCATTATTCTAATGTAGGGCCGTCCAACTTAGGTTTCTAGGATCACTAACTCAACCTGATTCGTAATGCCGCTGCAGTCGCGATTGGCGCCAGTGTGATTGCGAGCACCAGGATGCCGGCCAAAAAGTAAATTTCGGCAGTGATAGATTGGCCCATAGTGGCATTTTGGACAGCAAGCATGGAAAAAATCAAGACTGGCATGTACAAGGGTAAAATTAATAGGCTGAGTAACATACCACCTCGCAAGCCAATTGTTAAGGCTACCGTGATGGCTCCAATCAGGCTCAGGACTGGCGTACCAAGTAGCAATGTCACGAAAAGTGCTGTCATTGTCTGGCTAGACAATGACAGCACTAATCCTGTGACCAGGGCTATCACTATCAGAGGAAGTCCAAAGATCATCCAGTGTGCCGTAATTTTCGCGGAGACAAGCAGTGTCAGTGGATAACGGGCCAGGGTTAATTGTTCTATAGAACCGTCTTCAAAATCTGAGCGAAAGATTGTTTCAAGCGACAGGGTTGTCGCTAATAGCGCCGTCACCCAGATTATTCCTGATGTCAGTCTTTTTAATAATTCGGCATCTGATCCAAATGCCAATGGAAACAAAACAATCACGATAATAAAGAACATTAAAGGATTAACAAACTCTGCCTTATTGCGAAAGGCCAGGGTCAAATCGCGACGTAAAATTACCCAAAAAATGTCTAGGTATTCACGCATCGTTTATGCCCAGGTGAATATGCTGTAGAGGATAGCCATCGATTTCGATGGGTTGGTGTGTGGCAAAAATGACCATGCCACCCTCTGTACAATGTTTGACAATTATTTGTTCAATAATAACCTTGCCGTCTTTATCAAGTGCGTTGAAGGGTTCATCAAGCAACCATAACTTTGACTTCGCCATGAAAAAACGAGTCAGTCCAATACGTCTTTTTTGACCTGCTGACATGCGGCTAAGAAGTACATCTTCCATCCCGTCCAGGCCAATTTGTTTAAGAATCAATGAATAATCAATATTTGATTTAGCACCAGATAATATGTGCATGACATTCATGTTTTCTAGAGTAGTTAATCCGGCTTTTACACCATTAGTATGACCGAAATAACTAATGTCAGACTGGAACTGATATCGACATGCAGTAATGCCCTCACCATTCCATGAAATTTCACCTTCTGTTGCCTGTATCAAGCCCGCACACATTTGTAACAAACTGCTTTTGCCACTGCCATTGACACCATCAATCTGGAGTAATCCTCCATCCTCCAGGTTAAAATTGAGGCCTTGAAACAAAATATTGTCCCGGCGAATACATTCAAGGTTTTTTATATTAAATTTCGACACGATTAGTTCTTCATGCTCACTACATTCTTCTGTTATTGATAATTAGCTATTGACTGATATAAATGACAACAATATTTATTAATTTAAACAGTATCGAAATTTATAATTATTTAATTGATGTGACTATGTTTTTCAAACATCTTATATAATCGCTATAAACAAATATGAATCCTTATATTTTCAAAGTCATCTCTCTATTTTTCTGAAAATATATATTGTGACGACCAAATTATCGACTAATTAATTTATCAGAATTGATATATATCATAATATGAGTATAACTTTTCATCAGTTTGACGATATCTATTTTTCATCTTAATAAGACTGGATGAATTATAAGGACGCAAACTCATTTATAGAACTATTATTCCAATCGAAGAGATCTTCAGACAGATTGACAAGATCTATTTTCTCTGCAAGCGATTCTGATTTACAACGAATAGGAAATAAAATTCTGGCATCCAATAGAGGCTAAATTATATAAAATAAACCTGAAATTCTGATTCAAAATCCATTGCAATTTCCACTGAGTAAATTATTGGGGAAAAGTTCGATTCCAATGCATGAAAAATAGCTATCCATACCCCTTTTTAGATAGGTTTTACACAACATCATTACCCAGCAAAATTGACGTTTCACTCTTCAACTAAGCCACTGAAATAAATCAGATTTCATCTAATATAAGCATTGAGCATTATAAATTTACCCAGCTTATCCACAGGAAATCCGGATCTAAAACACAGGTCATTCCACATCATCTTGTGGTTGAATAAGTGCTTGACCACAAATTATTGTGGTGTTATACATTCAGTTAGATAACAAACATCAACAAGTTTCGAGCTCTATCCACTGACTCGAAACAATAAAAAAAACAATCAGGAGGGATTAATGGGGGCAGAAGTCATTGCTGAATCAGAACTAGCTGTGGTCGCGAGTGCTACAGACAGTAGCTTGAATGCTGATATTGCTGAAACTAATGCAAATCGGTATCAGACCGATTCTATTGCCAATCAAATCGGGGATGAATGTAAAATTCCGTTCCAACCTGTCTCACTCGATATATGGAAGCAAAAATATTGCCTCAAACATAAAGATGGCACAGTAATAGATCATGAAATCAATGACACTTATGTTCGTATTGCTCGTACGCTTGCCGATCTTGAGCAAGGGAAAGAAAAAACCGATTACTGGTTTGAGAAATTCCTTTGGGCACTTCAAAATGGTGCTATTCCAGCGGGGCGTATTATTTCAAATGCGGGTGCAGATCAATTTAAACCACATACATCAACAATAAACTGTACCGTATCTGGAATTGTCCAGGATTCAATGGACAATATCCTACAAAAACTACGCCAGGCAGGCCTCACGTTAAAAGCGGGTTGTGGTATTGGTTATGAATTTTCCACACTACGACCACGAGGTGACTTTGTTGCAGGTGCGGGTGCCTATACTTCGGGTCCACTGTCTTTCATGGATATCTATGACAAGATGTGCTTTACCATCTCTTCAGCGGGCGGTCGTCGTGGCGCACAAATGGCAACGTTTGATATTCGTCATCCTGATGTACTTGATTTCATCCGTGCTAAACGTGAAGACGGACGTTTAAGACAATTTAACCTTTCTCTACTTATATCAGAAAAATTCATGCAGGCCGTTGAAAATGATGATTTGTGGCAGCTCATCTTCCCGGTTCAGGAAAAGGAGACCACTGAACATGAACTTGATCTTGACGATACGGATAAATATATCTGGACTGATTGGCCAGTAAAGGATAATTACATAGTAAACGATGAAGGTCTGGTGGCATGCAGGATCCATAAAACCATTCCTGCACGTCGATTGTGGGATGTGATCATGTCATCCACATATGATTATGCTGAACCGGGATTTATCCTGATTGATCGGGTCAATGAACAAAATAACAACTGGTTTTGTGAAAATGTTCGTGCGACCAATCCATGTGGTGAGCAACCATTGCCAGCTTATGGCGCATGTTTGCTTGGTTCAATCAACTTAACCAATTTTGTTATAGGTCCATTTACTGATAACCCAGAGTTTGATTGGAAAAAATTCAATGACGTTGTTCGTGTGTTCTCACGCATGTTGGACAATGTTGTTGAAATTAATGGACTACCTTTATCAGAACAGCAAAATGAAATAATACGCAAGCGTCGTCATGGTATGGGGTACCTTGGGCTCGGTTCAACATTAGCCATGTTGAAAATGAAATATGGTGATCCTGATTCAATAAAATTCACGGAAGACGTTAGTCGAAATCTGGCGGTGACCGGTTGGCAAGTTGCACTTGAACTGGCGAAAGAAAAGGGACAGGCACCCATTATGGATGAGATGTTTGAAATCACTGCTGAAATGTTACGACAAAGGCCAGAGATGAAAGACGATGGCTATCAAATCGGTCAGCAAGTAAAAGGCTCAACCTTGCATACACGTTACAGTCGCTATATGCAAAAGATAAAAGAGATCGAACCTGAATTGGTCGATGAATTAGAAAAAGCAGGCGCACGTTATACGCACCACAGTTCAATAGCACCAACGGGAACAATCTCATTATCGCTTGCGAATAATGCTAGTAATGGCATCGAACCAAGTTTTGCACATCAATATTCACGCAACATCATTCGAGAAGGTAAAAAGACCAAGGAAAAGGTAGACGTCTTTTCTTATGAGTTATTGGCTTATCGTGAATTGATCAATCCAAAGGCATCACCCAACTCGGATAAAGCAGAAGATCAATTGCCAGATTACTTCATAACGAGTGATCAGATTACACCAACACAACATGTCAATATTCAGGCTGCTGCACAGAAGTGGATTGATTCATCGATTTCTAAAACAGCTAATGTGCCAACAGATTACGATTATGAAGATTTCAAAGACATCTATCGTTATGCATACACGAAAGGATTAAAGGGATGTACAACTTTCCGTTTTAATCCTGAAGCTTTCCAGGGAGTACTTGTCAAAGAAGAAGATCTGGAAAATACAAAATATAATTTTATTTTAGAAAATGGCGAAGCCATCGAGGCAAAAGGAAATGAAGAGATTGAATATGATGGCGAAATTCATACAGCTGCCAATCTATATGATGCATTGAAAGAAGGTTATTACGGAAAATTTTAATTTGGGAAAATATTATGACGATCAAAATCGATAAAAAGATCACCGAATATAATGTTGTCAAAAAAGATGACGAGGAAAAACTGTCGCCAACGAACCATAATAACTTGCGGGCAGAGGATCGTGATAATGTTGTACAGATGCATGAAAAGCTGGAACGTCCTTCCATGCTTCAAGGCTCAACCTATAAGATAACGACACCCTTATCTGAGCATGCATTATATGTCACGATAAATGACGTCATCCTGAATCCGGGGACGGGTCATGAGCTGCGTCGACCTTTTGAAATGTTTATTAACTCCAAAAACATGGATCATTACCAATGGATCCTTGCATTGACACGAATTGTTTCTGCCGTATTTCGGAAAGGCGGTGATATCACTTTTCTGGTTGAAGAATTACGTTCTGTATTTGATCCTCATGGCGGGTATTTTAAGAAAGGTGGAAAGTTCATGCCTTCACTGGTTGCAGAGATTGGTGATGTCCTGGAAAGCCATTTATGTATGATTGGCCTTCTTAAAAAAGATGGTCCGGATGAGCATCAAAAAAAATTCATTGAGGAAAAACGTGCAGAAAATGATCAACGTTTATCAGACATGAATGATAGCCAAAGTGATTATCCCGAGAATGCTGAGCTGTGTAAAAAATGTTTAACCAAGGCCTCGATCATGATGGACGGATGTATGACTTGTCTGAGTTGTGGAGACTCAAAATGCTCTTAAGGGCACTTTAAAAATGCACTTTTTTTTGCGATTACAGCAGCGTCGACCCTCGGCAACTGCTCGGCTCTTTGGCTTCCTCCGTCGCTCTACCGCTCACACACCCCTCAAGTGGGCTATTTTCAGTACCCCCTTGAGGGGTATACCGAGGTCCCTGGAGTCGTCCGCGCTTTTCCTGCTCCTCAAGGGTACCCGCAGGGCATAAAGGTACCGAGGTCCTTGTACTTATGTACAGGGATGTACTGTCAGGATTTATATTCCCGACAAATCCTAAGTACCTGCATCCATGCAGGCAATGCCGGTTTCGCCTAAAGCGCCTACTGTTGGTGCAGGAGCAAAAACCGGCTAGAAAAATTACTATTATTAGAAACACACATTGCTAATTAGGATTTGATTGTTACTGGGATTTACCAATAAATTGCACTAACAGTTTTCTTGTAACTGTGTGTTTGTGTCTGAATTCATTGTTATTTTTTGTACGACAATACCCAGTAACACGATACATGCTAAAGTTATATTATGATTGCTCCAGAACTTCTTTCCCCGGCAGGTTCTATCAAGCACATGCGTTATGCATTTGCGTATGGTGCTGACGCCGTCTATGCCGGACAACCACGTTATAGTCTACGTGTTCGAAATAATGAATTTTCCGTTGAAAAACTACAGCAAGGTATTTTAGAAGCCCATGAAGCAGGAAAGAAGTTCTTTATCGCAAGCAATTTATTGCCACACGATAACAAGATAAAAACTTACTTACGTGACATGGAGCCGATTATTGATATGCAACCGGATGCCTTGATCATGGCAGATCCGGGACTGATTATGTTGATCAGGGAAAAATGGCCGGATATACCTGTCCATCTTTCTGTGCAGGCCAATACATTGAATTCATCTGCAGTAAAGTTCTGGCAATCACTCGGTCTTTCTCGGGTGATTTTATCCCGGGAATTATCTTTGGACGAGATTGAACATATACGACAGCAATGTCCTGATATGGAGCTGGAAGTATTTGTGCATGGTGCCTTATGCATCGCTTTTTCTGGGCGTTGTCTGTTGTCCGGTTATTTTAATCACCGTGATGCAAATCAGGGCGCATGTACCAATTCATGTCGATGGAAATACGATCTGCATGAAGCAAAGGAAACTGAAACGGGAGATAGTGTAAAAACAGTATCGACAAACTCTGAAGAAAGCTGGTTGCTGGAAGAAAGGGAAAGACCTGGAGAATTAATGCCGATTGAAGAGGATGAACACGGCACCTATATCATGAACTCAAAGGATCTGCGTGCTGTGCAGCATGTACAACGACTTACAGAAATTGGCATTGATTCACTCAAGATAGAAGGGCGTACCAAATCCTATTTTTATGCCGCGCGAACAGCACAAATCTATCACCAGGCAATTGAGGACACTCATGCCGGCCGCCCCTTTAGTTTTGGACTGATGGAATCTCTGGATGGTTTGGCAAACCGGGGCTATACAGAAGGGTTTTATCGTCGTCATGTCCCTGATGAATATCAGAATTACCGATCAGGTAATTCTAATAATTACACTCAGCGATTTGCCGGTGAAGTTATGTCTCAAAATGCTGAAACCGGGATGTTGGAAATTGAGGTCAAGAATAAATTGACCATTGGAAATCAAGTTGAACTCATGCTACCAGAAGGTAACAGTCGGTTTATTCTTGAGTATATGGAAGATAAACAGGGTAACGCCATTGATGTCGCTCCTGGTTCGGGCCATCAAATCCGGATCAAGGCCCCACCAAATATTAAAGCAGATTTTGGATTGTTAATAGCTGACACTAAAGCTTGAATCAATTGTTAACAAACTAACTTACCCTTTATTAATTACATGTGTGAATTCAACTTGTAAGTGCAACTCAGTTGCTCGGAATAAAAGGCAAGCTGCGATAGCATTAATGTTTTTCGTTCCAGCAAGAATGAGAGGCATTTATGAAACACTATACACAGCTTACCCAGGAACAACGATATCAGATATACGCTTATATGAAAGCAGGATATAACCAAAAAGAGACGGCCGACTTACTCGACGTCCATAAATCAACGGTTTCTCGTGAATTGCGTCGTAATAGAGGTTTACGGGGTTATCGTCCTAAGCAGGCACATGAATTATTTGTTCATCGTCAACGACAAAAAGCACGGCCACGCCTAACGTCGGCTACCTGGTTGAATGTCAGTACCTTATTACAAGAACAATGGAGTCCTGAACAAATCAGTGACTGGTTAGGTCGGCAGAAGGCACAACAGATTAGTTCTGAGTGGATATATCAAACTATTTATAAAGACAAGCAACAAGGCGGTGAACTATATCGTCATCTACGTTGTCAGCGAAAACGCCGTAAGCGTTACGGGACGTTTAATACCCGGGGACTCATTCCTAACCGAGTCAGTATTGATGAGCGTCCTGTTGTTGTCGAGACACGTCGCCGTTATGGTGATTGGGAATTGGATACGATTATTGGTAAAAACCATCAACAAGCGATAGTGTCTCTGGTTGAGCGCAAGTCCCGTTTGACTTTATTGGCCAAGGTCGTCAATAAAACAGCTGAGCAGGTTCGTATTGCCATTATTACGCTACTTCAACCGATTAAGGATTGGGTTATTAGCATGACATCAGATAACGGGAAAGAGTTTGCACAACATGAACACATGGCAAAACAACTCAAGGCTAGATTCTATTTCGCGCACCCTTATGCATCGTGGGAACGGGGTTTAAATGAAAACACCAACGGTTTGGTGCGACAGTACTTTCCAAAGAAACATGACTTCACAACAATTACAGATAAGGAGATAGTAACAGTGATGGATAAACTAAATAACCGACCAAGAAAATGTCTTGGCTTTAAAACACCGAATCAGGTATTTTTTGGTATCAACCCATCCGTTGCACTTGTGAGTTGAATCCGCGAATCTTATTAAATGAATACTATGTACATTATTATATTAAGTTTATCAGGAGAACTTTTATAGACATTTCGACCATAATATTTATTGCCTTCATCGTATTGATTCTAGGAATTATTGTAATGACATTAACGATCGCTATAAGCGGTAATGTTAGGGTCGGACAAAGATTTCGTGAAAAATTAATGGAAAGACTGAAACAATTACCCTTTAACAGGATGCTTGGTAAACGTAATTTAGATGTTAACGACTACCTGCATAACATGCCGGTGACAGATATAGAAAAACAATTACGAAATTGTGATGAATGTACGGCAAAGGAAGAGTGCAAAGAAACATTGGAAGATGAAGAGAAATCTGAAAAAGATTATTCATTCTGTCCCAATGATGAATATTTTAAACAGGCAAAATCTTCTGAGAGTAAGCCAAGTACTGGTTACGATAATGCTGAATAATTTACATAAGTCTTTTTGCTATTAGAAATCGATTCATTAAAAGTAGAGAGTTGTATACATTCTTTCAAACTGGAAATTCATTCTTTTAATGCCGCCTGGGCTGCCGCTATTCTGGCAATTGGCACCCGAAAAGGTGAACAACTTACGTATTCAAGACCTGCATTATGGCAAAATTCAATTGAACTCGGATCGCCTCCATGTTCACCACAAATGCCAAGTTTGATGTCAGGCCGTGATGATTTACCTTTTTCAATAGCAATCTTAACCAATTGACCAATCCCATCTTGATCGAGCACCTGGAAAGGATCATATTCCAGTATTCCCTCTTGAATATAGGCAGGTATAAATTTAGCAACATCATCTCTACTGAAGCCGAAGGTCATTTGTGTCAGGTCATTAGTGCCAAACGAAAAGAACTCGGCTTCACTTGCTATAGCATCAGCCGTTAATACGGCGCGGGGAACTTCAATCATGGTACCGATGAGATACTTTAACGTTGTTCCGGTTTCTTTCATAACAGCATCTGCAGTTTTTTGTACGACGTCTTTTTGATGCTTGAACTCGTTGATGCTACTTACTAACGGGATCATGATTTCCGGATGTACTGTATTACCCGCATTGCTTAGATCGATTGCGGCCTCTATGATGGCACGAGTTTGCATTTCTGTAATTTCAGGGTAGGTAATTCCCAGACGACAACCACGATGGCCAAGCATCGGGTTGACTTCATAGAGCTCATCCATTTTTGATTTGATATTGTCCGAAGTAACTCCCATTTCCTCTGCGAGTATGTTAATTTCATCGTCTTCTCTGGGCAGAAATTCATGTAATGGGGGGTCAAGTAATCTAATAGTAACGGGCAGTCCTGCCATGGCTTTAAAAATCCCCTTGAAGTCTTCTTTCTGGAATGGAAGTAGTTTTGCCAGGGATGCTTTTCTGTCTTCCAGGGAGTTTGCAAGGATCATCTCTCTCATTGCCCTGATCCTGTCGCCTTCAAAAAACATATGCTCAGTTCGGCATAGACCAATACCCTGTGCTCCAAACTTGATTGCATTTTCCGCATCATGTGGTGTGTCTGCATTAGTCCTGATCTTCAGGCTTCTGAATTCATCTGCCCATTTCATGACCTTCGCGAAGTTATCACTTAATTCCGGATCCTGTAGAGCCAACTGACCTTCATAAACTTCGCCTGTACTGCCATCAAGAGTAACGTAATCCCCTTTTTTAAGGGTTATTCCTGAAACAGATAAAGTTTCATTCTCTTCATCTATCTTGATATCGCCACAACCTGCGACACAACATTTTCCCATACCCCTTGCTACGACAGCAGCATGGGAGGTCATACCACCTCTGGAAGTGAGTATGCCCTGGGCGGCATTCATGCCAATGAGGTCTTCAGGACTTGTTTCTACGCGAACCAGGATAACTATTTCACCTGCCTCAGCCAGTTCATCAGCTTCATGGGCATCAAAAACAATTTTACCAAGCGCTGCGCCTGGAGAAGCGGGTAGTCCTTTGGCAATACTGCTTATTCTGGATTTCGCTTTTTCATCAATATGTTTATGTACGAGTTGATCAAGTTGGGCAGGATTGACTCTGAGGATGGCTTCTTCTTTCGTCAACAGGCCATCTTCAACCAGTTCAACTGCGATACGAAGAGAAGCCTCTGCAGTTCTTTTTCCATTACGTGTTTGCAACATATAAAGCTCACCTTCCTCAATGGTAAACTCCATGTCTTGCATATCTATATAGTGTTCTTCAAGTTTTGTCCTGATATCGAGAAGTTCCCGATAGGCGTGCGGCATTGTAGAATCCAGATGTTCAATCGGATCTGGTGTTCTGATCCCCGCTACAACATCTTCACCCTGAGCATTAATCAGGTATTCTCCGAACAAGTTGTTTTCACCTGTTGCTGGATCACGGGTAAAACAAACGCCGGTTGCAGAATTTTCTCCTTTATTGCCAAATACCATACTTTGAACATTAACAGCCGTCCCGAGTAGTCCTTTGATATCATTAAGTCTTCTATAAAGGATCGCCCTGTCATTATTCCAGGAATTGAATACAGCATTGATAGCCATATGAAGCTGTAAGCTTGGATCTTGTGGGAAGGACTCGCCTTTTTCTTGCTGTACGACTTCCTTGAATTTCTCCACGACTCCTTTCAGATCATCGGTATCCAGTTCGCAATCACATTTGACACCTTTTACTTGCTTGATTTCATCAAGAACTTCTTCGAACTTCTTGCTGTTGATATCCATTACAACATTACCGAACATCTGGATAAACCTTCTGTAAGCATCCCAGGCAAAACGTTTATTGTTTGTTTTTTTTGCCAGTCCCAGAATGGATTGATCATTAAGTCCCAGGTTCAGGACAGTGTCCATCATGCCAGGCATTGAATCTGCTGCGCCTGAACGTACAGAAACAAGCAGGGGGTCTTCTTTATCGCCAAGCATCTTGTTCATCCTTGTTTGAAGTTCATCAAGATGTTTGTTTATTTGATCGGTTACTTCTTTAAAGAGAGTTTTCCCGTTTTTGTGGTATTCATCACACACCTCAGTTGTGATGGTAAAGCCGGGAGGCACATTGATGCCCAAAGTTGTCATCTCTGCCAGGTTGGCTCCTTTCCCGCCCAGCAGTTCTTTCATTGATTTATCGCCTTCTTCAAAGCCGTAAACATATTTAGCCATTGAAGTTATCTCCAATTTGTTGTGTTGTTATTATATTTCAAGAAGGAATTCAGTATGTTCAATAGATTACTATTATAAACAACTAATTTGATGAAGTTAGTCTGTCTTTAATTTGCTATTTATAACATTATATTACGTGTATTTTCTTACATACAGGATTAACTTTTTTCTGGTTTTCCGCACATGCAGTCTGCAGATGTACCGCAGCAACTGCCTTCTTCATGATAGGCACCCTGTTCCGGATGTTTGGCAGCATAGGCACGAGCGATGTGCTGAATGATGACCCAGCCACAGAGGACCAACATAATGATTGAGATTGAAGCAATTAGTTGAAACATTATTATCTATCCTCCAAGACCGGCAAAACCCATAAATGAAAGTGACAAGAGTCCTGCAACCATCAAACTCATAACAGCACCCTGGGATACATCAGGAATAAAAGAGAGATCCAGACGTTGACGCAGACCAGCCATTAATACGATAGCCAATACGAAACCACTTCCCGCCCCGATACTATAGACCAGACTTTGCAGAAAATTATACTCTTTGCTTGTTTGAAACAAAGCAAGACCCAGTATGGCACAGTTACTTGTGATCAGAGGCAGGTAAATCCCAAGAGAGCGGAACAGGGTGGGGCTGTATTTCTTGATTACCATTTCTACTAGTTGAACAGCGGATGCAATGACTGCGATGTAACAAATGAGACGCAGAAATTCCAAATCGAATAGAACCAGCAGGATATTAATTGCAAATGCACAGATAGAACTGACCAGCATTACGAACATTGTGGCAAGCCCCATTGGGAAGGCCATCTCAAGTTTTTGAGAAACCCCCAGAAATGGACAGATGCCCAAAAACAATGCCAGGACAAAATTGTTTATCAGGAATGCATTTAAGAAAATAAAACTTAAGGATTCAGATTCCATGTGCAGTAGCCACCTTTGCATCTTCTTTTATATGTTGTTTACGTTGTTGCAACCATGAAAACAGAAGTAACCAGCAAGCCAGGACAATAAAGCCTCCTGGTGGCAGAACCATAATAGCCCACGGCTGAAATGCATCTCCAAATACAGAAATACCCAGAAGAGTGCCACTACCCAGAAGTTCACGTACCGAACCAAGACATAACAGGGCGATGGTAAATCCAACACTCATGCCCAGAGAGTTGACAATGGTTTTGGTGATTGGAAATTTAGAGGCATAGGCTTCAGCCCGCCCAAGGATAATGCAATTGACTACGATAAGCTGAATAAATGCACCAAGTGCTTTATATAATTCAAGACTGACAGCCTGGATCACGTAATCAACAATTGTTACAAATGTTGCGATGATGATGATGTAACTCGCAATTCGAACCTGTTTCGGAATCGTATGACGCAAACTTGATACCAGGGCACTCGAACAAACCAGTACAAAAGTGGTTGCCAGCCCCATGGCTAGTGCATTCATAACAGAATTTGTAACAGCCAGTACAGGGCACATTCCCAGTAACATAACGAACACTGGATTTTCTTCCCAGATACCACGCATGAAGGTATCCAGCGTTATAGGCTTGTCCTGTTCAAGAATACTGCTCACGGCTGTTTCCCCCAAACAGTTACACGTGCAATACGGGGAAATTGTATTTTTGCACTATTATTCAACATCTTTCCAATCGCCTTGGAAGAGACGGTAGCTCCTGAAATGGCATCAATTTCCCAAGGGTGCTTTTTAGTTCCATGTTTTACAGTAATAATTTCATTTAACAGTTTCATTTTACTTGCTTCCAGCTTTCCATCCAGTGCTACAAAATTCTTTAAAAATTCCGGGTCTTTCTCAATCTTGTCACCCAACCCCGGGGTTTCTTTGCTTTCCAGAACCTTAATGCCGATAATGCATTCACACTCGATTGAATAACCATACAGTATACGAATAATGTCCGCATAGCCCGGTGCAGCCGCTACCATTGCCAACCCAATCAGCATACCAGAATTATCGTATCCGGCGTATATCGTGTCACCTGAGCTGCTTACTTCAGATTCATCCAGCCTGATCTGACCATCTTCAGTCAACATGAAGTTGGCTTTGCTCACTGCTCCAGGCAATACCTTGAAAATCGCACGTTCCAGAGCAATGCGCCGATTTTCCTGGATAGCAGGCAGGGTTACTTGATAAACAAGGACAACCAGGATGCCAGATATCAAGGCAATCCCCCCGAGGGTGCGAATCATTGCGGAGGCTGAAACAGTATCTTCTTTAGCCGGGATTGGGGTCTTATCCGTCATTTCTTATCTTCTTTTTTGCGAGCACCATAGATCCTGGGTTGCGTCATCTGCGCAATCAATGGTGAGGCGGCATTCCCGAGCAGGATTGCATACATAATGCCTTCAGGGAGGCCACCAAAGATGCGAATAATGACTGTCAGAAACCCGATAATTGCCCCATAAATCCACACACCAAGAGGCGTGGCGGGGGAGCCCACCATATCCGTGGCCATATATACTGCACCCAACATCAGCCCCCCCGACAGGAGATGGAAAACAGGATCAGGATATTGTGTTGTATCCGAGAGATAGAAGAGGCCAGCAAAGATATAAGTTGAGAGTATTATGGCAGCCGGGATCCTCCAGTCCATCATTTGTCGTAACGCAAGATACCCACCACAAATAAGTATCAGTATGGCCGATGTTTCACCTATGGAACCAGAGGTGGTTCCAATGAGCAGTTGCATTGTATCTGTCGTTGTCTGTTCAAATTTTTGCAGGGCAAGAGGTGTAGCTCCACTGAAACCATCAACTGCCTTTTGACTCCATTCTGCTGTTGAAACTGGAATAGCAAAAGGAAATGCCCAGGTTGACGGGATAAATTCGACAAATCGATTGGAGGCAAAGGCAGGAGTCCAGGTTGTGATGGCCACTGGAAAGGCGGCTTGTACGAATGCTCTACCCACCAGGGCCGGGTTGAGAATGTTGTAACCCAGACCACCAAACAGAATTTTTCCCATACCAATTGCTATAAATCCGGCAACTGCTGCCATCCATAACGGAAATCCAGGCGGTAAAGTTAACGCCAGTAATATACCGGTTATGATGGCACTGAAATCACTAATGGTATTTGTTTTATCAGCAAGTTTACAAAATAATGTTTCAGTCAATAGGCAGGTCGCTGTGGTAATAATAATAAGTGCCAGTGCGCTTATGCCGAATACGTAGATGGACCAGGCACATAGAGGTAGTAAGGAATACACCACATTGCGCATGATACATTCAACACTGGGCGGTTGATGTATGTGCGGTGATGTGTGTATCACAACGTTTTGATTGTCAATGGTCATTGTTCATCTGCAGCCGCTTTAATTTGATTTTCCCTGTTGATTGCCTTGGCAATCCTGAAATACTGGACAAGAGGAATATTGGATGGACAGACATAACTGCAACAACCACACTCGAAACAGTCATTGAGATGGTAATTACTTTCCATTGCTTCATATTCCCTTTTTTCCGCGAGCATTCCCAGCATGGATGGATTCATGTTAATAGGACATGCTTGTAGGCATTTCGAACATTTAATGCAGGGATAGATTTTTTCTGAGTGATTTATTGATTCCTGTTCGAGAACAAGGATGCCTCCGATAGCCTTGGTTATCGGGACCTCCATAGAAGCAGCAGCAAAACCCATCATTGGCCCACCCAGAATTACCCGGTTTACATTTCCACTGTAACCCAACTGCTCAAGGATAAATCCGATGGGTGTGCCCATGGGTGCCAGAAAATTGCCGGGTTTGTTGATTCCGGGACCGGTAATCGTGACCACACGCTCAATAAGAGGCAAGTGATTGGGTAGTAGTAGACCTATCTTGGTCAAGGTCGCTACATTAAAAATACAAAAGCCAATATCTGCCGGGAGTCCACCTGAGGGAATTTCACGATCCAGTAGAGCCTTGGCCAGCATTTTTTCAGCACCCTGTGGGTATTTTGTTACTAGTGCTTCGATCTGAATATTTCCGTCAGTTGGTAACACTGAGCGGATACTTTCATACACATCCAGCTTGTTATCTTCAATACCAATAATCGCGCGTTTTGCATTTAGCGCTTTCATCACAATTCGAATACCGAGAATGAGATATTCAATTTGTTCAATCATAATCTGGTGATCAGTTGTCAGAAAGGGCTCACATTCACAACCATTCACAATAACGGTATCAATTGACTTCCCGGCAGGTACTTTCATTTTTACATGGGTAGGAAAACCGGCGCCACCAAGACCTATCATACCCATTTCCTGTACCGCAGAGATGATTTCCTGTGTACTCATCTGCTCATAATCACGCTCTGGGCCAGCATGGAGAGATTGATCTGATCCTGGATATGGATCGATTATGATGGATTTTTCTTTTGGTCCGCGCAGGGAAGGTGCGAACCCGATACGCTCAATAATCCCGGAAGCAGAGGCATGTAAGGGAACAGACATAAATCCGTCTGCATCTGCGATGAGTTCCCCCCTGACAACCTCCTGCCCCTGTTTGACGACAGGTACTGAAGGTTGACCAATATGTTGTGATAGAGGAAAGATCAGACTTGGGGCGAAAGCCAGTCGGCGTATGTCTTTGCCACTGGTAGTCTCTTTACATTCAGAAAGTACTACTCCATGGGGAAAAGACTTTCTTTTGAAAATCTGCAATGGATTATGGATTATGTTCATTATAAACCGCATGCTTGACCTGGGGCATAGAGAAACTGATTATTTCTCTATACTGAATCTACCAAGCAAATCCTCAGGTTTGTGTTAATTTCAATTTACTGGTATTGATTGCAAAGCATACAAGATAATTTTAAAACCCTTCTTTTGTATCTTAGTAATCGTTACCTGTGTACGTTTAATTCTTATTGTTATTATTTATACCGGAATTTATTGAAATTTTTCCGCGCGTTTAATCAACTTATCGAGACCCTTTTCATTGGGATTCGCTGGCGTACCCGGATGAATAATCTCAGCAGGACATTTTTCTGCTGATTTTACAATATCCTTGAATGAACCCGCAGTTGGATCAACGATTATTGCCTTATTTTCGTCGTTATAGGCAAAGATCTTTGGATTGATGTCTATACAGTCGTCACAGGTAGTACATTCCGGCGTTTCAATCCATACCGGCTCAAAACCATTCAATCCGGACGGTGGCTTTGAACCGTTACCACCTGAAATCTGGCCTGGAGTTGACGTACTGGTCAGTGAGGCCGCCAGATCAGCACCATTGCCATTTGAAGCAAGAGACATCAACCCGGAGGATATCTTGCTAACCACTTCAGTGCGGACTTGGTTGGCTATGTCCTCTTCATTCCCGGCCCTGTCAAGACCCGCGATAGATTTCATAGTTCTCCATAAATCCCGTCTTTCTATTGTTGATAAGACTATTTCTTCAGAAACAAGTACTCGCATCAGATGATTATCCTTGTCTACGGCCCAAATATAAGGAATCAAATCCTCACGATCGTCATCCTGCAGTTCCAGGAATTCAGCGATGGTAATCATTTCATCTTTCCATGCTTCTGGCTGTGCAATTTTAAAATGTTTACTAAAACGGCCTTCTGTCAGTGCGAAATCTGCAAAGGTCAAGGGAACATTCAGTTTGTTCTTTACACCGGATTCATCTTCATATTCCAGGGTATAGGTAGGCCAGTCATCCTCTATGGCAGGGTTGCCTTCAAGTTCCAGGCATTCTTCCCAGGTAGTACCTGTATCGGGATTGAATTTCAACAATGGATAGGCACGGGATTCCACAGCGAGTTTACTCTGTATCTCAGAAGCATCATCAGGGATGCCATGTTCCGGCTGACATGGTGTGTAAATATTCCAGATTGCAGGTCTTGTTGTATTCAGGCCTTCAATATAGCCTTCCAGCAAATGCGTCACATTGTTGATGGCCCCTTGCATAACATACGATGTCCTGTGCGCCATAGCAATCAGGCTAATTTCCTTGCGAATTTCTTCTTTTCCCTTCCATTCACTACCATAGGGTGTCATATCTCCGACCTGGGCTATAAATCCGGAGGTGCAGGCTTGTCCACCAGTATTCGAATATACCTGGGTATCGACAACTAATACTTTTATTGGCATACCTGACATCAGGGCGCGAGACAGGTTCTGGAAGCCAATGTCATACATGGCACCATCACCGCCACAGGCAACAACGGGTGGACAGAGGTGAAATTCTTCTTCGGTGAACTGTTCCCAGTTAAAACGTGCAAAAAAGTCTGCATGAGTTTCCGGTTTGTATTCCCCATTTAATTCAAGTTCTGTCATGCGTATAGCCTTGAATCCTTCTGCCATTTTAGCCATATGACCTTCGAATAGACCCATAGCGACAGACGGTGCATCCTGGAACAGGTGACTGGCCCAAGGAAACGGGTAGGGGTTATAGGGAAATGTTGAACCCCAGACGGTGGTACAACCGGTGGCATTGATAAAACCCATGTCGGCTCGGCCTTTGCCGGTCACACCTTCTGTATATAGCCATCTCAGATGTTTGAGTTTTACAAGTAAGCCTGTTGTCCATTTTAGCCATTCCGGATCCACAGGTTGATTAGACGAATTATCTTCAAGTTCATTGCTGAGGTTGGAAAGTGTCAGGTCATTGTCTGTATGCAGCTTGATTACATTGTCTATGGCCTCTGTGTTTGCCAGATCCATATTCTCAGACAATTTCAAGCGGATATGTTTGTCCAGTTTTTTTATCAATTCATCCAGATAGGCAAGATGTATTTTTATACGGGGTTGTAAAAGTGCTGTCACGGTGCCCGTAAAAAGATGGATTGCTGTTTTTTCACCACATCCCAGACAGGCACCATCACCACAACCCATGGAATCATAACTATTCTTCTGAAGCAGCAGGGTTTCCAGGGCACCAACGCATTCATCAAGATCATCAATACGACTGAACTGTTCAGATGTAGAGGGAAGATTCAGCCAGTAATCCCAGTCTTTACGCAACGCTTCGACTGATTCCGGTGTCTGCGTTACAATTTCAAGGGCCTCATCTTCGCAGATGGTGACGCATTCCATACATCCTTTACAAGTATTGGGATTTATAGTTATAGAAAATAGCCCACCGCTACCTGGAGTGTGTTTCTCTTTTACATCGTGATAAGGTTTGGTGAGGGCAAACTTAAAATCACCCATGGCCTCATTAAACCAAGTAAATTCGGTTTCCAGTTCCTGTCTTTCATTTCCTTCCAGTTCACTCTCTGCAATCGTTTCATTAATCGCCTTGTCAAAGTGTGGTGCCAGCGTAGTTCCCTCGCTTAGTGGCGTAATTGTGGCACGAAGCTTTTTCTCCACGGTCCGGACTGCACGACGTAGATGTTTAACCTGGTGCCCTTTCTTTTCTACCAGTTTGATATTGGTATCAAATACTTCGGTGATGGAATTCACCAGCCCGGGGATTGCACTATCAGGACAGATGACGTAACAGTCACCACATGCTGTACATTTTTCCGGCACCCAGACTGGATGTTCAAAACGAATCTGGGTCATATCGCGGAACAGTCCGGTTGCAGCGGGCATCAGGCTAAGTGCCATGAATGGATCTACCAGGCTGTCATCACCCTGACCCTGGTTGTAGAAACCACCCGTCTGTTCCCAGAAACGATGAATATCCGATGCGGCGTCTTTATTAACGGGAGATGTTTTGAGTATGACGGGGAGCTTGTTTTCTTTCTTTTTTTCAGGTGTAACAGCGCTATCAGCAACTTCTTTTTCAGTAATCTCGATGGTTTCTTCAAAACCGCGTTTTACAACACGGAAGTTGTCTTCCACGACACGCTCTCCCTTACTGCCGAATTTGCTATTCAGTTGTTTTTTGATGGCTTCAAACAGCTGGTCTTCAGACAGATTCTCATTGGCCATAATGGGTGAGGCTGCAAAGAAAGCCCCCTGAAATGCTATACCTTGCATACGGAACTTCAGGTCAGCGTCGCTTGCTTCATCCCTGGCAATCTTGAAGGCATCCACATAGAAAATGCTGATGTTTTTGTCGACAATATTCTTCTGGGTAACCCATGGTAATGAGTTCCATACTGCTTCAGGAGATTCCAGGGCGCTCTGGATGATAAACGTTCCACCTTCTTTTAACCCGGATAATGCATTGGTGTGACTGAAGACATTTGGATCGGGTGAAAGAATGACATCAACAAATTTATATTCGCAGTTAAGGGGGATCGGTTCCGGTGCTGCACTGAGATAATAAGTCGTAGGTTGTCCCTTTTTTTCGGAGCCATATTTGGGATTGGCTTTGATGTCGTAATCAATCATGTCAAACAGGGTCATAGCCAGATTTTTCCCGGTAGTGATTGCACCCCAACCGCCAACGGAGTGAATACGCACGGTAATACTTCCCTTAGGTAGGAGGTTCGGATTTTCACTACCATGGACCGCCATGTCCCGAATCCCCGGATATGCCTCTTCTACTGACTCCTGGTGTATTTCCTGTTTTGGTGTGAAGGCTTGTTCCCGAATAAAATCTACACCAAGATAGAAAAATTTCTTTTTCTTGCCGTCCTTCAGCATATTCTCTACCGCACCGATAATACCCTCGGGTTGCAGATCACGGCTACCAAGTCCATGTGAACCGGAAAAGAGGGGTGATGAGTGTCGGGGTTTGTCATATACCGCGTAATCAGGGTAAGGCAGTTCTTCCTTGTGTGATTTTGCCGTCGCATTTTCCACGCACTTGTTCATACAGGCGCGGATTTCACGAATGAGTGGCAGGTCTTCAGCCAGGGGTTGATCAACCCTTTCCAGTACAACAATTCCCTTGCGTCCCTTCATGATCTCGCCAAGGAGATCACCGGGGAAAGGACGGAAAAAAGTGACATTAACAACACCCACCTTGAGTTTGCGTGTTTCGCGCAAATAATCCGCTACTGCTTCTGAAGCAACAATTACACTGCCATGGGAAACAATAAGATAATCAGCATCTTCTGTCTTGTAGGTCGAAACCCTGTTATAACGACGGCCTGTCAACTCATAATATTCATCCATTGCCTGGTCAGCGATATCAGCGATGTGATCGAAAAAGTACGGTCTTTGGGCCGCCACACTCTGCATATAGGAATCCTGGTTCTGGACACTGCCGGACATCAATGGTCTGTCAACATCCCAGACTTCGGGTATTCGACGACGTTTGTCACCATATATCAGTCGTTGTGCCGGTGTTGGTGTATCAATGATGTCATCGGGTCGGCCAAGATATTCGGCAATCAATTCACGTTCGGGGATCTGTAATGTTTCAATAAGGTGGGTTGTGAGAAATCCATCCTGACCGCAGATGCCAGGCGTTAATGACAATTCAGCAATCTTGTGACAGATAATATTTTGATCAGCTACTTCTTGTGCACTTTTTGCCATAAGCTGGAAGAAGCCGGTATCGTCGACAGAATGGTAATCATCATGCCCACAATGTACGTTCAGTGTGGCCTTGGTTATTGCACGACAGCCTATATTGAGTACATAGGTCAGGCGTTTACCTACAGCTGCATATAATGATTCATGCATATAGGCTATACCCTGGCCGGATGAAAAATTAGTCGCTCGTAATCCTGTCATAGACATACCGGCAGTTACGCCTGCAGCTGCATGTTCACCTTCAGGTTCGATAAAGACCAAAGCCTTGTCTGAAATATTTATATGACCCTTGCTGACCTCTTCTGCCCAGAATTCACCCATCTGGGTTGAGGGCGTAATTGGATAGGCACCAGCAGCATCACTGGCCTCTCTTTCACACATAATGACGGCAGTATTTCCATCCATGGCCATGCGAATACCCGGATATTTAAATTCTTTTTCCTGTTTTTTTATTATCATTTAAATTTGCCAATATCTTGATTAAATAGAATAAATTACTAATTATAATTTTATTATATTTGGGCTATATTGCCCTGCCTTTTGTGGAGCGTAATCCTTTAGCATCGCCTAATTATCAGGCGTTTGTCAAAGGCTTGATGCGGATAATCTTTTTAGCTTTCGTTCCTTTTATTGCGCCTACTTGTTCATCCAGCCAGACGATGGCCCCGGTGGGACATCGTTCTATAGCTACTTTTGATGCAATTTCATTCTTCTCATAATCTATGACAGCCAGATTATCTTCTAACATGATCAGTCCTTCCGGTGCATCCGCAATACACCGGCCGCAGGCGTTACATGTCACTTCACAATCGGCTTCTGCAACATCTCCTTCATCAAGATTCTTGCACGCCATCCAAAGTTGGTGGCTTACGGGCTGTAGTGAAAACAGATCCTTTGGACATACATCGACACAGTCACCACAAGCAGTGCAATTTGCCTCATCTACAACTGGCAGTCCATATTGGTCCATATGAATCACATCAAAATCACAACTTACTTCACAGTCTCCAAATCCCAAACATCCCCAGCTACATCCTTTCCCACCTCCGGATACCAGGGCAGCTGCACGGCAGGAATCGATCCCTTTATAACTAGCACGGGTATGTGCAACGTGGATACCACCAGCACAGGCAAGACGTGCTACCCGGCGCTCATGCTCACCAAGATCAACACCAAGATAGTTGGCTATAGCCTCGTTAATCTCGGCCTCATTGACCGTACATTGCGCCGGATCCGCTTCTCCTGAAATCAGCGCCTCGGCAAAGGGTCTGCAACCAGGTGTTCCGCAGGCACCGCAATTGGAGTGTGGCAGCAATTCATCGATTTCATCGATCCTGGGATCTTCATAGACATATAATTTCCTGTTTGCAATCAACAGGATAGTTGCGAGCAAAACGCCAAGAGTCGCCAGGAAAAGTCCTGCAATGAATATGCCTGTTACCGAGATCATAGAACCGTCACCATATCCCCCTTAAGAGACATCTAAACTTACGTTGCATTGCGGCATAAAACAAGTCTATTTCTGAAAAAATTAAGAAATCAATCATCCCCCCCACTAAAATGAATATCCAGACATTTAGTTATTAATTAACTTTAAATAACTTTATTAACTATTTGTAATTAATATATTTATTTAAAGACTGGATATTAACACCGGGAACATCTTATAAACCTTTAATAGTTAGTTGGTTTATAAAAGAAAGGGATTTAATTACTATTTTGAATAACTAACCTGAGCTGCGCATAAGAAAACTTAAGACCTGAAAAAACCACAGTGTTCACCGAGAAAACAATTGACCAAACTAAACCATAAAGATTAAAGAACATTACAGACTGTCATAATTGGGCCTCATTTATTGATGTAATATTAACTTTAGCTTTTTTTCTGTGTGCTTCGTGACCTCTATGGCGTATTTATTTTGCGTGTCAAAACCTTATGCAAATCTCAGGTTAAGTATTAAGTGTTTAAGTGAATCTAAATATCTTCTTTTGCTAATAGAGTTAGTTTACGTATCATTTTTTTCATTTCAGTCGGACCTTGTTCCACTAAAAATGTATAGCACTGCACAAGCTTTGCACCTGCATTTAATATCTGTAACGCGTCATTTGCAGTTTTAATACCACCAACGACGATAAGTGGTAATTGATTTGTCAATGCAGATATTTCACGTACAGCTGTAATCACATCATCAGACGATGGCCAATTTTCAAATGCTATCAACAAACCATCAAACTCCAGTTCATAAGCAATTATTAATGTTTCCGGGAGTGTTTTTCTGGTTTCGTAGTCTATTGCCACCTTGATGATTATCGGTACATGGTTGCGGTGTTTTTCACTGAGTTCAGTATGTTCTTGTTTAATCTTTTCCAATAGCATGCGTAATTCTGCTTTATTATTTTCATCAGAACGCATAGAACTACCCGGTCTACTCAAGTTGATCACGATGTAATCTGAATAAGTCCAAACTATTTCCATACCCTGGATATAATCGGCAACAGTGTGTTCATCGATTGTATTTCTCAGGCTTCCCAGGCTAATTCCATGTAAAGCCTGATTTCTTGAATATTCCAAATTAAGAACTATGTTTTCCAGTTCATCATCTGACTCAATTTCAGAATTTACATTTATAGTACCAATCTCTATAAAACCGAAACCTGCTGTATTCAGCCTGTTTGCCAGTTTCCCATCACGATCAAAACCAGCTGCAAGCCCAACAGGATTTGGAAAATTAAGATTCATTACATTGACTGGGTGTGAGGGCAGGGGAGGAGTTACTGGATTAAAACGGTTCAAGAAACAATAAACACGGACCCACCAATAAGCGAAACGATATTTAAGATTATTGTCTATGAGCTTAATTACACTGAGTAATGAACGATATATCATCGAATAGTGTGAATATAATTATTTGTTTTTAATACTTATCTATTTCTGGCAGAGAAGTCCTGCATGAAGTTTATCAAAGTATCAACTCCTGATTGTGGCATGGCATTATAAAGACTGGCACGAAGACCTCCTCTTGCTCCATGACCTTTTAGATTAATAAGTCCCAGGCTTGCAGCTTCCTTAAGAAAAATTGTTTCCATAGATTTATCAGTTAAATTAAAACAGATGTTCACGCTAGATCGATCGACTGCATTTATAGAGCATTGATATTGATCATTTTTATCAATGACAGCATAAAGTGATTCGGCCTTTCTTTTATTTAAGACCTCAATTTCATCTAAACCACCAAGGTTCAATAACCATCTAAATACCAATCCTGAAATATAGATGCTGAAGGTAGGTAAGGTATTAACCCTGGAATTATTATTAGCTTGCTCGTGATAATTAAATACCGTTGGTGTTATATCCATGCTTTGATCTAACAAGTCATCTCGAATAATAACGATAGTTAATCCAGCAATTCCTATATTTTTTTGCGCACTTGCATAGAGCATCCCATATTTTGAAACATCAATCTTACGGCTTAGAAAATCTGAAGTAACATCTGCGATTAATGGGACATCACCTGTTTCAGGCGTCCAGTGAAACTGCACACCATTTGCTGTTTCATTGGAAGTAAAATGGCAATAGGCAGCAT
>CAYMPA010000010.1:0-39186 GCA_964392105.1 uncultured Enterobacteriaceae bacterium | reverse complement strand
ATAATTGCAGCTATAGATTAATTATTAATACTCTCACTCTACCTCTATACCATGTCTCTTAAGAGTTAGGTTAAGAAAATCGTTCCGGGTTTCAATTTTACTGTATTCAGAAAATATTTGATGAATGTAGATAGATATGACAAACATAATACAGGCATACGCAAGTACAAAGCCTCCAAGGAAGGAATGATATATATCGCCTTTCGATATCAACATAAGACACTGAGGCACTATTGCAGGAACAGAAAAACAAAGATAAACCATCTTGCTTGCTGAATAGGTGATTATTGATCCTGTAATAAGTGCTACTATAAATAAAAGCAGCATTCCGTGATACAAAACTGAATCAACCAGTGAGAGAAGACCTTCGGGTATAAATAAAAATCCGGTGATGCCCCACATTATCCCTGAAAAAAATGTCATTATCAGGAATATTATTAACCATGTTTCAGTATTATTATGGTCTCTCTTTTGAAAATGCCAGGTAACAACAATACGGATAAAAGTTAATATTGAAATAATTGCAAACCAGCTTATTAAAAACAACGGCTCCGCAACAGTTTTAAATAGCCATAAAACCAGGATGGCGCCAAAAATTGTTGCTATGAAACTAAGATAAGAATGACTATAGAGTCTTTCTATTTGTTTTAAATCAGTCATGATAAGTAAATTCCATTTTAGTTGAAGATCAAAATCCTTTGACCCTTGTTTATGCTAAGTATTTTTTACTTCAAATTCAAGACATCCTGCATATCAAATAAACCGTTATCTTTTTCAGCTAGCCATTGTGCTGCCCTTACCGCACCACTGGCAAAAGTTCTTCTTGATGTCGCCTTATGCGAAATCTCTACTAGCTCGCCATCAGTGGCAAACATTACCGTATGATCACCAACAATATCGCCTGCGCGAATCGTTTCAAAACCAATCGTAGCTTTATCTCTTTCACCAGTTATGCCTTCACGTCCATAAACCGCACAATCTTTTAGAGAACGACCCAATGTATTGGCAACAACTTCACCCATACGTATAGCTGTGCCAGAAGGGGCATCTTGTTTATGGCGATGATGTGCTTCTATAATTTCTATATCCGCATCTTCTCCAATTACTTTCGTGGTCATTTCCAGAAGTTTTAGGCAAAGATTAACGCCAATACTCATATTAGGTGCAAAAACAATTGCAATCTTGTTTGAGGCTGATTTGATTTGTTCATGGTCTTCATTGGTAAGGCCCGTTGTACCTATGACCATCTTGCAATTCGCTGAAACACATTTTTGAACATTTGCAGGGACGGATGTCGCCAAAGTGAAATCGATCATGACATCAACCTGATCAGCAATACTTGAAATATCATCTGTGATATTAACTCCCAGCTTACCAATACCGGCTACCTCACCCGCATCAAGTCCAAGCATGGGTGAACCACTATATTCGATTGCTGCAGCAATCTCAATTTCATCATTATCATTACAGACTTCCAGAATGGTCTTCCCCATCCTCCCCGCTGCACCACACACCCCAACTCTAACTGCCATCTGATTTTTGCCTTTGTTATTTGCTAAATAATACAGTTACGTTAACGTAACTTTGATAGTAATGAAATGATTATATCTCAGAATTCAGCCTTAGATATTTTATTCAAGAACGAGGCGCAGTGCTTTTTGAGAAGCGGAGTTTATATGCTAATAAATGAGCATCGAAAAAAGTGCTGCAACGACGTTATCGGATAAAATAGCAAGGCGACTACTAACTTGTCATAGAATCAAAAAACTTCTTCACCCCATCCAGCCACGAACTCGCTTGTGGACTATGCTTTTTACCACCTGATTGCATGGCTTCTTCAAACTGTTTAAGTATTTCTTTCTGGTTACGGTCCAGTTTTACTGGTGTCTCAACAATGACCCGGCAAAGTAAATCACCTTTTGAAGAACTTCTTACAGATCGAACACCTTTTGATCTTAGACGAAACAGTTTTCCACTTTGAGTTTCTGCAGGAATTTTTAATTTGACTTTACCATCCAGAGTAGGCACTTCAAGGTCACCACCTAATGCTGCCACAACAAAACTTATAGGAACATCACAGTAAAGATCGGTACCTTCACGCACAAAGATCGGATGGTCCCTAACACTTATGTGAACGTATAGATCTCCTGACGGTCCATTATTCTCACCGGCCTCGCCTTCCCCTGATAAACGTATCCGATCACCATTATCTACACCTTCAGGAACTTTGACTGAAATTGTTTTATTATCCCTGACACGGCCCTGGCCACCACAAGGTCCACATGGATCACTGATTATTTTCCCCTGACCACGGCATTGGGGACAGGTTTGTTGAACTGAGAAAAAACCTTGTTGCATCCGAACTTGTCCATGTCCGGCACAAGTTGGGCAACTTACCGGTGAACTACCTTTCTTTGCACCGGAACCTTTACAGGTTCCACATTCAGCCATTTTGGGTACACGGATTTTGACAGTTGTCCCGGCAACAGCATCTTCAAGTGATAATTCAAGATTATATCGTAGGTCCGCACCTCGATAGACTCGATTACCGCCACGGCCTCCACCACCTGCACCAAAAATATCACCAAAGACACTATCAAAGATGTCACCAAAACCTGCACCTGAAAATCCACCCGGACCTGCACCGGCTGCACTTGTATCTACACCAGCATGACCAAATTGATCATAAGCTGCACGCTTTTGCCCATCGGTCAATACATCATAGGCTTCTTTTGCTTCCTTAAATTTTTCTTCGGCCTTGGCATCACCTTCATTACGATCAGGGTGAAATTTCATTGCCAAACGACGATAGGCTTTTTTTAACTCAGCCTCATCAGCGTTTTTAGAAACACCCAATACATCGTAATAATCTCGTTTGTCTGCCATGCTTGTACTCTTTAATAATTCTTATTCCTTTTTTACTAAAGGGCATCTCTATTAATTCATGAATAAGCATATTGAGTTCATAATTTTCAATAGCAGCGTTACTAAGCACCCGCAATAGAATAACTATTACCAGTACTTAGTGCCTTGCTCTTGGAAATTATAAATCTCAATCTATCTTACCCAGAATTAATAGAGGCACCCTTAACACTAAAACACAAACAAGCCCGGAGAAGATAAATCATCTCCAAGCTATATGTATATATTGAAGCAGTTTTATATTGCTAAAGTATCGTTACGATTATTTGTTATCGTCTTCAACTTCTTCAAACTCAGCATCTACAACATCTTCGTCCGCTGAATCTTTACTATCTTCTGCTTCAGGATTAACACCTGCATCTGCAGCGTCTGGAGAGTCTTGTTGTTCAGCATAGGCTCGCTCCGCAAGCTTTCCTGCAACCTCTGTTAATTTTGTTGTTTTCTCGGAGATAAGATCTTTATCATCACCCTTGATTACTTCTTCAAGATCAGCAATCGCTGCTTCAATATCCTTTTTCTCCTGTTCTTCAACCTTGTCACCAAGATCAACTATGGATTTTTTAGTCGCATGGATCATGTTTTCAGCCATATTCCTGGTTTCGATCAGTTCTTTTGCCTTTCTATCTTCTTCAGCATGAGCTTCAGCATCCTTGACCATTGTTTCAATCTCTTCATCAGATAAACCACTGGATGCCTTGATTACAATCGACTGTTCTTTACCAGTTGCCTTATCTTTTGCTGATACATTAAGTATTCCATTCGCATCAATATCAAAATTGACTTCAATCTGTGGTACACCTCGAGGAGCTGGTGGAATATCACTTAGATCAAAACGGCCCAATGATTTATTACCACCAGCCATCTCGCGTTCACCTTGCAAGACATGCACGGTTACTGCTGTTTGGCTATCTTCAGCAGTCGAGAAGGTTTGATTTGCCTTGGTCGGTATCGTTGTATTCTTATCAATCAACTTGGTCATGACACCGCCCAGGGTCTCAATACCTAAAGACAATGGTGTTACGTCTAACAAAAGCACATCTTTAACATCACCACCTAATACGCCAGCCTGAATAGCAGCACCTACTGCAACTGCTTCATCAGGATTAACATCCTTGCGTGGTTCTTTTTCAAAGAAGGACTGTACTTTTTCCTGAACCATCGGCATACGTGTTTGTCCACCGACCAGAATAACATCGGTAATATCAGATTTTGAAAGTCCGGCATCATCGAGTGCAACTTTGCAAGGAGCAATGGTACGTTCGACGAGTTCTTCAACCAATGACTCAAGCTTGGCCCGCGTCATTTTCAAATTAAGATGTTTGGGGCCACTGGCATCTGCGGTGATATAAGGTAAGTTAACATCAGTCTGTTGACTTGATGATAATTCAATCTTGGCCTTTTCAGCTGCTTCTTTTAAACGTTGCAATGCTAATGGATCGTTATGCAGATCCACGCCGTGCTCTTTCTTGAATTCATCACAAAGAAAATCAATGATGCGGAGGTCAAAATCTTCGCCGCCCAGGAAGGTATCACCATTGGTTGAGAGCACTTCAAACTGATGTTCGCCATCAATCTCGGCAATTTCAATAATAGAGATATCAAAAGTACCACCACCTAAATCGTAAACAGCAATCTTGGCATCACCACGTTTCTTATCCATACCGTAAGCCAATGCTGCAGCTGTTGGCTCATTAATAATACGTCTGACTTCAAGACCTGCGATACGACCGGCATCTTTGGTGGCTTGCCGCTGTGAATCATTGAAATATGCAGGTACCGTAATAACTGCTTCCTTAATTTCTTCGCCAAGATAGTCTTCTGCGGTCTTCTTCATTTTCATCAACACACGTGCAGAGATTTCGGGTGACGCCATCTTCTTGCCTTTTACTTCGACCCAGGCATCACCATTATCGGCCTTGACGATCTTGTATGGGACCAGTTTGATATCTTTCTGAACAGCATCTTCCTCAAAGCGACGTCCAATCAGTCGTTTAACGGCATAAAGTGTATTGTCCGGATTTGTAACTGATTGGCGCTTGGCAGATTGACCGACAAGTATTTCGTCTTCATCCGTGTACGCCACGATCGACGGTGTCGTCCTGGAGCCCTCACTGTTTTCTATGACCTTTGCTTCACCACCCTCAAGGACCGCTACACAAGAGTTGGTAGTACCGAGATCAATTCCGATTATCTTTGCCATTCGCCTTCTCCAAAAATACTTAACTTGCTGATTTCTTTTAAATTTTATTAAAAATAATGTTGTTTAATTAAATGTGGGCTAGCCCCTTATTTTTCAAGCCCTTAAACGATAGAGCACCTCTATAAATGCACTTTTCACCCCTCAAGGGGGCACCGAGGTCCGCGATTGCGGCGTCGGTTCCTTGCTCAAGCCCCTTACCTACATCCATGTAGGCAACCGAGATCCATGTAGTCGTCCGCGTATATCCCTTTGCACTTATGTACAAGGACGTACTGTATACCGGTTTCGCCTAAAGCGCCTACTGTTGGTGCAGGAACAAAAACCGGTCACGAAAAAAACTTACTATTTTTAGATGCATCCTATATTTGCTATTAACATAGGCTTCTGATCTCTTACTTGGCGACGATGACCATAGCAGGCCTGACTAACCGCCCATTTAATTCATATCCCTTTTGCATAACCGTAACTACGGTGCCTGACTCTGAACCCTCTATCTCTTGCACAGTGACTGCTTCATGTTGTTCCGGGTTAAATTTTTCACCCTGTGGATCTAAAGTTTTCACACCAAATTTTTCTATCGCGGTATTAAACATTTTCAGTGTCAGATCCATACCCTCACGCAGTTCATTACTATTATCTGCACTATCTGCAGCAGATAGTCCCAATTCCAGACTGTCTATGATGGGCAAGAGCTCATTCACAAATTTTTCCAATGCATACTTATGCGCATTTTCAATATCACGCGTCGTTCGTTTTCGCAGATTTTCCATTTCTGCCTGGGCCCTGATAGCAGCATCAAGATTTGCCTGAGATCGTTCTTTTTCTTTATCCAATTGGTTTTGTAAGGCCTCAATATCCGTATCCTGATGTGCCTCTTTTTCAAGTTCGACTTCAGCATCCAACTCTTCATTCACATCAACCGCATCTCCAGTATCTGTTTCAGCAACATCATTAATTTTATCTTCATTAAAAGTATCGTTTTCTTGACCTGACATTATTAACCTCTTTTTAGACAATAAAACCCCTGCATCCTAAGGACGCATCTCGATAATGTGGGGATTAAATTTTTGAGTTCAAGGCTACACCAAGCATTTTAGCCGTAATATCTACAATTGGTATTACACGCTCATAATGCATACGTGTTGGTCCAATTACGCCCAAAACACCCAGTATATGACCATCTACCTCATAAGGAGATGTAACAACACTACAGTTGTCGAGCACGTCATAACCAGACTCTTCACCGATAAAAATTTGCATTCCATCAGCATTGATAGCCTGCTCAAGCAAATGCAGGATATCTCGCTTCTGATTGAACGATTCAAATAATTTCTTTAATTTGTCAACTTCACAAAGCTCGGCAACATCCATAAGATTGGTTTGCCCGGAAAAAAGTAACTCATCACTATCAATATCACTATTAGCAGTATCAGAATTAAATGCCATCTGTGCCATTTCAATCGCTGACTGCATTGACTGATTAACTTGCTCTTTCATCTTTTCGAGTTCATCGAGAATGGTGGCGCGGACATATGTGAGGTCTTTGCCTGCGAAAAGCTCATTAAGATAATTAGATATCTGTTGCAGTTCTGAAGCTGAGTATGTCTTACTGGTATTAATAATCCTGTTTTGTACCTCCCGGTCATTAACGACCAGGATGACCAGTACCCGGTTAGACGATAAGGCAACAAACTCAATATGTTGCAGTGTGGACTGCTCGGTTCGTGGCAACATGACGACACCTGCCAATTGAGTTATATCCGATAACATTGATGAAGTACGCTGCATTAATGAAGAGAAATCATTCTCAGGGTCCAGTTCCCGGGCTATCTGTTGAACTTCAGACGAATTAAGGTCATTAACCCTTAATAAATTATCAACGAATAGACGATAACCTCTGACAGTAGGTATTCGGCCGGCAGAGGTATGAGGAGAATGTAGCAGTCCCAAATCCTCAAGGTCTGCCATAACGTTGCGAATTGTAGCGGGACTCAATTCCAGATTGGTATCCTTGGAAAGTGTACGTGAACCAACAGGCGTCCCGTCTTCAATAAAGTGTTCAACCAACGCTTTAAATAGATGGAGACTACGTTCTGATAATTGCGAAGAATTTGTTGCTGAAACCATACTCATCAAGAAAAATCGTGATATTACATGGAAATTTAGCACTCTCCAGATTAGAGTGCAAAACCTATGCAACTCACCTTAAAATAGAAGGGAAATATCAATCATTATCAGAGGAATATTGGTTGTATACCCAAGTTACCTCAAGATACAGGATTCAGCGGGATTTGAAACCCGCCCGAATGGAGCTCAGGCACGACTATAGGGATATAGGAGGTAGAGTAACGCCTGGAGCAGTTACCGAGAATGCCAGTGCATCGTTACAACGCTTGAAAAGGGAATGCCATTTCCTGCGCGTTGTGCCTTGCTCTGTCTTTACTGTCTGAGCTCTGAAACTGCATCTTGAGGTAACTTGGGTATATTGGCTGAGCATGCTATGTTTGACAAAAAAACCAACAGGACAGAGCCAATAATCATGTTTAACCGAATCGGACTCATTACCAATTCCGGCGTCAAGGCCATCCAAACTACTTTAACTGAACTGGTTGAATATCTGCGCTCACGTGAACAACAAATTATCCTGGATAAATGTTGTGCAGATTTGATCAGTGATCACAATTTTGATGTGTTTGAAGCCAGCGAATTGGGAAAACATTGTGATCTGGTCATAGCTATTGGTGGCGATGGCACAATGTTGATGGCATCCCATATTCTTTGTGATTTCGATGTGCCACTGCTTGGTGTAAATCTTGGGCATGTTGGTTTCCTGGCAGATATTCCTGCGGATGATATTGCCCATAGCATGGATGAAATTTTAAATGGTCATTATGTTGAAGATGTTCGTTTTCTGTTAAGAGGCCAGGTATTACGTGATAACGAATGTGTTTATGAAGGTTATGCATTTAACGACATTGTTATCCAAAAATGGAATATTGCGCGTTTGGTTGAACTGGAGACCTACGTCAATGGGGCATTTGTTCATACACACCGATCTGATGGCATGATCGTTTCATCACCAACAGGTTCTACTGCCTATGCACTTGCTGGTGGAGGCCCTGTCGTCCACCCCTCACTTGATGCCCTGTTATTAGTGCCCATTTGTCCACACTCACTAACCAATCGTCCAATAGTTGTTGATGGCAACAGTTCTATTGAAGTGGTTATTGGTACAAGAGAAACAGATCATGCACGCCTCACTTTTGATGGTGAAATTAAACTGGAACTGGCCCCAAGCGATCACGTCCGGGTTAAAAAGAAAGATAAGAAGATAAGATTAATTCATCCACCAGAACATGATCAATTTCATATACTGCGCGAGAAATTACACTGGAGTAAATGAGGACACCCCTCGAAAATGCACTTTTTCCGCTATAGCTACGTCGGTTCTGTGCTCGAATACCCAGAGGGCACGCTGTCCTCATGTATTATCTATACACTGCGGTTTTCGGCTTTGGCTTCCTGCGTCACTCTACCTCCTGCATCCATGCAGTCGTGCGCGCAGTACCTCTTTGCTCTAACGACAAAATCGTCGGGAACGATTTTGAGTGTTAACCCCGAAGGGGTGAACCTCATGGACGAGGCGAACAAAAAATTACTATTTTTAGAGGTGCCCTAATCTTGTTGCGCCAATTGGTAATTAATAACCTTGCTGTCATTGATAATCTGAATCTTGACTTTAAGTCTGGCATGACAGTTTTAACTGGTGAAACAGGTGCGGGTAAATCAATATTACTTGATGCTTTAGGACTTGTGCTTGGTGATCGTGCCGATACGAATGTTATTAGAGGGGGTTCGGATAAGACTGATATTACTGCAATCTTTTCAATTAACAATAACTCAAACGTGAATGAACGACTTGATGAGATGGAGATTGAATCAGACGACGAATTATTTATCAGGAGAACTATTAGTAAAGACGGACGTTCACGTGCCTATTTAAATAACACGCCTGTCCCTGTCCAAACATTGCGAGGTATTGGTGAATACCTGGTTGATATTCTTGGACAGCACACTCACCAATCCTTATCTCGTTCCAAAACACAACGTGAATTACTGGATCAGTTCGGTCAATATGATTCTCTGTTACACATGGTCTCCAAAATTTACCAGGAATGGAAGCAAATAAACGAACAACTTCAAAATTTCAAAACAAGTGGAGAAGATTTTGAAGCACGATTGACTTTGCTTAGATATCAAATAGAAGAACTTGCCCAGCTTGGTATTGGCGAATCAGAATATGAAGAATTATCTGAAGAATATAAACGCCGTTCAAACTCACAACGCTTACTGGAAACATGCCAAAAAGCACTAAATGATTTATCAGACTCGGAGTCAGCAATATATAGCAGACTTTCACAGCGTCAAAGAGATATTACTGAACTATGTACAATTGATAGCTCACTGGAAAACATAAGTAATTTACTTGATAGCGCAACGATTCAAATTGATGAAGCAAATTCAGAATTAAAAAATTATATTGACCGTTTCGATTCAGATACAAACCAACTTAATACTATAGAAAACCGCCTGGATAAACTTCATGAACTGGCACGGAAACATAAAGTTAAGCCTGAAGGATTACCTGGGCATTTAAACTTGTTGACTACACAATTGAATCAACTGGAAGGTGGTCAGGAACAACACGAACTCCTGCAACAAAAGAAAATTTATCTAACAAATGAATATTTCAGTCTGGCTAAAGAACTCAGAGAAGAAAGAAAAAAAGCTGCAAATAAAATTGCAACGGCAGTTACTGAAAAAATACATGAATTAGGCATGGATGGGAAGTTCAATATCGATATAGAACCAATAGAAGACGAGATACCGCATCAATTTGGTATGGATAAAATTGGATTTATGGTGACAACTAATCCCGGACAACCATTAAGACCCATTACTAAAGTTGCTTCGGGAGGTGAGTTATCCCGTCTTAGCCTGGCCATCCAGATCATTGGTTCAAAAGATAATGGTGTTCCAACAATGGTCTTTGATGAAGTAGATGCCGGTATCAGCGGCGGAATTGCCGAGATTGTTGGAAAATTACTTAATAGTCTTGCAGAACATCGCCAGATATTTTGTGTTACCCACCTGGCACAAGTCGCCTCATGCGGTCATCATCATTTACGCGTAATTAAAAATACTAAAGAAAGTGAAACTTTTACCCGGGTGGTTGACCTTGATAAACAGGAACGTGTTGATGAAGTCGCTCGTATGCTTGCGGGGATGGATGTAACAAATGAAAGTCGGGCAAATGCCGCCCAGATGCTGGAACCTGGATTTCGCAGTAGAGCTGCCGAGACATAAAGAAATAATGGTTTTATCAAACATTTACTATATCACTTACCTTCACCCAATATGTAAATGCGCCTACCCACTTTATAACACATTCAAAAACGCCAATCGCTTGTCAGCAAAACACAGTCATAGGATGGCTATGACTGTGTTTCTAGACGGCGCGCTAGACATTATTGAATGCACTCTAAAGTCGGTTCTACTGCGGAATCCAGGTTAAATCAGTGTAATTTGGAAATCTATCGACATTGATATTATTACTTGTTTAAGACAACACTCGTTACAATTAAGGGCACCTCTAAAAATAGTAATTTTTTGTTCGCCTCGTCCATGAGGTTCACCCCTTCGGGGTTAGCACTCAAAATCGTTCCCGACGATTTTGTCGTTAGAGCAAAGAGGTACTGCGCGGACGACTACATGGATGTAGGTAAGGGGCGTGAGCACAAGCGCAGGGATGCGCGCAGGTAGAGCAACGCAGGAGCAGTTGCCGAGGAGCGGAAGCTTACCCTCTTGAGGGGTGAAAAGTGCATTTTAAGAGTGCCCTTATGTTATTTTGGTTTTACATATAACACCAGGCTATGTTCAACCAGCTCATAACCATGTTTTTTTGCTATTTCTTTTTGTAAGCGTTCAATATCATCATTCTGAAACTCGATGACCTTTCCAGTCTTAAGACAGATCATATGATCATGATGAATACCACGATCCAGTTCAAATACGGAATGTCCAGAATCAAAATTATGGCGTATGACCAGGCCTGCAGCTTCGAACTGGGTCAACACGCGATAAACTGTAGCCAAACCCACTTCTTCACCATGTTCTAATAAGGTTTTATAGACATCTTCAGCACTCATATGGGGTTCATTTGAGTCTTCCAGTATCTGCAGGATTCGTATTCTGGGCAGGGTTGCCTTGAGACCGGCTTTTTTTAAATCTGTTGCTTCCAAGTGAACCTCCCTACAAATATGAGCGGACTATTTAACCTAGAATCCGCAGTTGGACAGTGTGTAGAGTAGTTCTGTTTGCTTGGCTGGCGTAGTGAAAAAATGAGCTAATGGTCGCTCCCTTAGTGAGTTTTTTCACATAGCCAGGCGGGCAAACAGGGCTGCTATACATGCTGTAGTGCCTCCACCCATTCGGTGAATCTAAAAAACATGTAGTTAGTTATTGTTATCATCATTTTAAATTCTATTCGCAGCGGTCAACTGCGGAACCTAGGTTTAACACTGCCATAAGTTCAATAAGCAAAAAGTATACTTTAAGTCGTAATAAATGTCGTTGAGGATTTCTACTGCAACAGTTATCCTGCCTCATAAATCCAGTAATTATTAGCCCTGTAATTTTAATTCGAGACATGAAAAAATTAGTCGTATTCTGTATTTCCCTGGTCTTCCTTACCGCATGTAGTCGTAGCTTTGATGGTGGTTACAACCTACCATTGCTCTATAAAATTGATGTTCAACAGGGGAATGTGATTGAGCAGGAAATGCTCGATAAGCTAAAACCAGGCATGGACAAGAACCAGGTGAAATTCATAATGGGTACACCAGTCCTGATTGATCCCTTCCATAACGAGCGTTGGGAATATATATATAGTTACCAGAAAGGTGGTGGTGTCAGGGAACAACGTCATGTCACATTGCATTTTGAAGAAGATAAACTCGCCTATATCTCCGGGGATATTGAAGTCTCTAATATACCCAGAGCTGAAAATGAAATCATCTCTGAAGAAGAAGCGATAGTTGTTCCTAAAACGAAAAAAGAAAAAAAAGGTTTCTTTGGCCGTTTACTGAATAAAATAAATCCGCTAGATGATGAGGATGTCTCTAATGTCCCCAGAGTTGAAGATGAGATAGTGATCGAAGAAGAAGAAGAAGTGGTAATAGTGACTGAAGAAGAAGCAATAGCTGACACGGAATCTAACGCGGAGGAAGAAGGGTTTTTTAGTCGCATGCTGGATAAGTTAAATCCGCCAGATGATGAGGATGTCTCTAATGTCCCCAGAGTTGAAGATGAGATAGTGATCGAAGAAGAAGAAGAAGTGGTAATAGTGACTGAAGAAGAAGCAATAGCTGACACGGAATCTAACGCGGAGGAAGAAGGGTTTTTTAGTCGCATGCTGGATAAGTTAAATCCGCCAGATGATGAATAAACTTACCGGGTATACCTATTATTTATTTCGAGCACGCTGTTGTCTTGCCTCTTTTGGATCAGCCTGTAAAGGACGGTAAATTTCAATTCGATCGCCCTGCTGCAACACAGTGTCAAGTTCCTGAATCTTGCTAAAAATACCGACTTTATTGACTGCCAGGTCAATCTCGGGAAAGCGCCTTAATAGTCCTGATCGGTTAATTGCCTGATTGATATCACTCCCTGTAGGTAATTCAAGAGTTAGACTATTTTGACTACCCGGTTCTATATAAATGAGTTCAACGGTAATTGTCTCATTCTGTTCCATAAACAACTCGCGCCCGTTCTATAAAGGCATCAACTAATGAATCAGTAATTTTTTTAAAGGCTGAACCAAGTGTGTGTTTTACTAATTTATTTTTAAATTTAAATTTCATGTCTAATGACACTGAGCAACCACCATTAACATTATCATGAAATTGCCAATATCCATTTAATTCCTTAAATGGGCCCTTTACAAGTCTCATGCTTATAGAAGTATCAGGCTGCATCGTGTTTGCAGTAGTAAAGGTTTGTTTAATCTTGCCAACAGACAGTGATACTGAGGCTGTTATCGAATTACCATTATTTTCGAGTACATTTGTTCCGCTACACCAGGGAAGAAAGTCAGGATAGGATTCAATATCATTAACCAACGCAAACATTTGATTTGCGCTGTAAACAACATTGGCTTGCTTGCTTATTTTAGTCACTACTGAAAACCTTATTTAATAATCAATCAACTAATCCTAGCAGTTTGAAAAAACCAATCGCGTTAAGAAATATCACTATTACACCAAACGGTGCGATATATCGTACTGCAAAACGCCATGCCTGGTATGCGTTACTATCACCAAGACCCAGTTCTTCAACTGTTGAAGATCTTGCCATCAACCAGGAAGCAAATATGGCAACCAATAAACCGCCCAAAGGCAACATGATATTAGATGTAAGAATATCAAATATATCAAACAGACCATTCTCTTTAATGACACCAGCAAAACTAAAAGAAAATGCCCAGTGATTAAATGACAACACAGTCACTAAACCAAGTAACCAGGCAATAAGACCTGCCAGTGCTGCCGCTTTAACACGAGTCATGCTTCTGTTTTCAACCAACCAGGTCACTGCAGGTTCAAGCAATGAAATAGCAGAGGTCCATGCAGCAAACAATAATAAAATAAAAAACAAACAACCAAAAAAAGTGCCGAAAGGCATTTGCCCGAATGCGATGGGTAATGAAATAAAGATTAAGCCTGGACCACCTGCCGGTTCGAGACCATAGGTAAACACAATCGGGAAAATCGCAATGCCTGCAAGGATTGCAACAGAGGTGTCCGCAATTGCAATGGTAATAACATTAAAGCTTATTGAAGATTTATGTGACAAATATGATCCGTAGACCATGATGGCCCCCATGCCGATACTCAGACTGAAAAACGCCTGTCCCAATGCAGGTAAAAGAATATCCGCAAAAAAATTCTTCTCGGCCAGACGCTCAAAATCAGGTACAAACAGATAAGTAATTCCTTCTACAAATTTTTCGGTACTCATTGCATATCCGACCATGACTAAAAGCAGAATAAAAAGTGCAGGCATTAAAAATTTGACAGCCTGTTCCAGACCACTTTTTACACCCCGGGAAACAACAATGACTGTCATTAATATAAAGGTCGTATGCCAGGCCAATAATTTTTCCGGATCTGAGATTAATTCGGTAAATATCTGTTTGGATAAAGCGGCATCTGAGTCAACAAAAAGACCCGCCCCTGTTCTGAATATATAGGCCAGTGTCCACCCGGCAATAACACTGTAGTAAGACAGGATAATAAACCCGGCTAACATACCCATCCATCCAAGCAAATGCCAATGTCTGCTAAGCCCTTCTTCTACTGCCAAGGTATGCATTGTATTAATTGGACTTTGACGACCACGACGCCCTAATAATATCTCAGCCATCATGATCGGTATCCCCACCAAGACAACGCAAACCAGGTAAACCAGTACAAAGGCGCCACCGCCATTTTCACCGGCTAAATAAGGAAATCGCCAGATATTGCCGAGGCCAACGGCTGAACCGGTCGCGGCAAGTATAAAAGCCCAGCGGGAAGACCACTGGCCATGGATAGAGGAACGCTTTACAGACATGTTTTTAGTATCATTTTTGACTTATTTTCCGCGAATTTGCCACTTCCTACAAGCTAACAAGACTTACTTATTTTGTCTCAAGATACCGATAAATTCGCCGTTATTAATTAGAGGATTATTGAGACACAACATGGGCGCTGTAGTAAATAAAAACATAATAAATTCCCCCTTACCAAGACAGATTGGGAGGTTTGAGCCAATCGACATTTTGGGGAAAGGGGCACAGGGGATCGTCTATCTGGCGGAAGACACCAAGCTCGGCCGGAAAGTCGCTATAAAAACACTGGATAAAAATCGCCAGGATGCGGACCAACTGAACCTGGAAGCAAAGCATGTAAGTCAGTTAAGCCACCCTCACATCATTCCACTCTATGAAATTGGCTTTCAAGAATATACGCCATTTCTTGTCTACCAATTCTATGAGGGAGAGCAACTCAAACAATGGCTGCAACGTGAAGGCAAGTTGAAACAACTAGATGCGGTAAAAATTACTAATCAATTACTGGACGGTGTTGGTTACGCACATAAAAATAATATTATTCACCGTGACCTGAATCCTTCCAATTTGTTAATTGATAATGAAGGCAATGCCAAGATCATGGATTTTGGTATTTCAGTCATTGTCGGCACCACCACGGCAAGTACGGAAATAACAGGAACAGTAAATTATCTCGCACCAGAACAATTGACCAATAGTGAGTTTGGTCCAGCGGTCGATATCTTCGCCAGTGGATTAATCCTGTATGAAATGCTGACGGGCCATCAAGTCTATTCTGCAAATAATTCGGTGGCGGTCATGTACAAGATTACGAATGAGATAATAGCGCCTCCATCAAAACGTAATCCGGAGATAGATTCAGATCTGGATGCTATTGTTATGATGGCACTGGAGAAAGATCCGGCTGATCGCTATGCCAATGCAGCAGAGATGCAAACAGCATTGAAAAAATATCTTAAGGTTGATGATGAAGCAATAGAATCATCCGCTGCTAATGTCTCTACTACCGTTGATTTTCTATTACGTCGTATGAAACGCAAGAAAGATTTTCCTGCTATCTCTGGGCACATTACCGAGATAAACCAGAAAACCTCTGGTTCAAATTTAAGCTCTGCCAGTGAACTATCAAATGTCATTCTCAAAGATTTTTCACTAACAACCAAAGTCATACGTTTGGTTAACTCATCATTTTACGGACAGTTCGGTGGTGATATAACAACAGTCTCCAGGGCCATTGTCATACTAGGTTATGAACATGTTCGTGCTGCCGTCTTGAGTATTATCCTGTTTGAACATTTACAAAATAAAGAACAAGCAAATGAACTAAAAAATGCGGCATACAACTCATTGATGAGTGGCATTATCTCACGCGAGAAAGCCAAACAGATGAAGAACATCAATGAAGATGATGTTGAAACGGCATTTGTAACTTCCATGTTCCATCAGCTTGGGAAGTTATTGTCGATTTATTACTTCCCGGAAGAATATGAAGCCATGAATGAGCTGGTCATGAATAAAGGTGTTAATGAAGATAAGGCAATGCGCTCAGTACTGGGAGTAACTTATGAAGAACTTGGCCGCGGCATTGCAAAAGAATGGAACTTACCCGATATCATCGGCGAAAGCATGAAACAATTACCTGAAGGCGATGTTCCTGTAGCTAAAACATCGAAAGAATCCTTAAGGCAACTTGCCTGTTTTTCTAATGAACTCTGTGCAATTACCAGCGGTGATGAAGACACAAAAAATGCATATGCAGACCTGGCCGCACGTTATAAAGACTCCCTCGGCATTACTATAGACAGTATTTATAAACTTATAGAGTCTTCAATCAAGGAAGCAGAAGAATTTACTCAAATATTAAAAATCGATACAAGCAAGGTTACTGTATTCAATAATATTCGGAAAAATACGGAAGAAAAAGGTGAGGAAGACAAATGGACAACGGAAGTTAATGAAAATAAATTATCAGACGATAATGGTGCCACGATTGAAACCATTAAGGTTGAACCGAAAACACAACAACAAACTCAGCACGATATTCTGGTTAACGGTATTGCTGAAATAACGGATTCACTCCTGGGTGATATCAATCTCAATGACATATTGACTATGGTTTTGGAAACGATTTATCGAGGCATGGGTTTCAATCGGGTTCTGTTCGCAATACATAATCCAAAAAATAAACAGGTGCTGGCACGTTTTGGTTTAGGAAAGGGTATTGATGAAATCATACCGAACTTTCGCTACAACGTAGATAGTTCGGATGATGTCTTTGTATCAACAATCAGAACAGGAAAGGAATATATCATCCTGAATGTCAACTCAGATGAGTATAAAAACAAAATCCCACCATGGATCAGAAAACTCACCATGCCTACAACCGTTGTTCTTTATCCATTAGTTGTAAACAAACGATGTCTCGGATTAATTTATGCGGATAACGATGATTCAAGCACCAAGATTTCCATGGAAGCACTCGGATTTTTCAAAACCCTACGCAACCAGGCTTCACTCGCAATACAACAGATAAAGAAATAGTCATGGCGGGATATTAGATGCTTTCCAGTTTAAGAAAAAAGAAATCTGTCATTGAAGCACAACCAGAAAAGAAATATATCGACCGCTTCGAATTAATCCATGAATTGGGGAAAGGGGCACAGGGCGTAGTCTATCTGGCCAAGGATTTAAAACTAAACCGGCAAGTAGCTGTTAAAACACTCCTACATAAAAATAAAGATGGAGATCAAATCTTCAATGAAGCACAAAACGTCAGTAGTTTACAGCATCCGAACATCATTCCTCTCTATGAAATAGGAACGCATAACGAAAGACCCTTCCTTGTGTATCCCTACGTCAAAGGAAAGACATTACGAGACTATATTGATAAATCCGAAAACCTGACCGTTATTCAATCTACAAAAATTGTCTCAGCGATATTAGATGGACTCTCACACGCTCATGAAAAAGAAGTCATTCATCGTGATCTGAACCCATCAAATATCCTTCTCGATGAAAATAACAATCCTCGTATTATGGATTTTGGTATTTCGACTTTCACTGGTCATAACACAGCTGATAACAGTATCGTCGGTACAGTAAATTACATGGCACCAGAGCAACTCAACAATAGTCCTACCGGGCCCTGGTCTGATGTATTTTCAGTTGGAGTCATGTTATTCGAGATGCTCACCGGACATTGTTTATTTAAAGCTGATAATTCAATGGTCTCGATATACAAGATTCTGAATGACAATGTTTTACCTCCATCAAGCAGAAACAGCGCAGTTGATAAAGAATTGGATCAGATTGTTCTCAAATCATTAGCAAGAGATAAAGACAGCAGATATAAAAGTGCAATAGAGATGAAAGAGAACCTCGATCTCTACATGGACGTGGAAACCGGAAATATAAAAGAAACCCGGAATCAAATTAACGAACAGGCGGCAAGAGAACAAGCCACGATGATGCTTCTAAAAAGAGGTATCGATAAAAACAAAGAATTCCCGGTCATGGGAAACAACATCGCACAAATTATGCAAATCACAAATAGTCAGGGCTGTGCTGAAAAACTGGCTGAAATCATTTTAAGAGACCAATCTTTAAGCAGTAAAATCCTGAGCATGGTTAATTCCAGTGGCTATGGTCAATTTGGAGGTGAAATTACAACCATATCCCGCGCCGTTGTAATCCTCGGTTTAAACCAAATCCAGTCCATGTCCATCAGCATCATGGTCTTTGAAAAATTGAACAATGGACCAATGACAGAAATATTAAAGAGTAATACCTGCCAATCTTATTTAAGTGCTGTTTTTGCAAAAAAACTGGCAAGTATTTCTTCTTCAATAGACTCGGAAGAAGCCTTTCTCGCCAGTATGTTTCATAACCTTGGAAAACAGGTCACGATTTATTTCTTGCCAGACGAATATAATGACATTCTGAATCTGGTAATCGAAAAAGGCATCAAAGAAGACAATGCAAGTAAAAGAATACTGGGAACCAACTTTGCCAGCATAGGCCAATATATTGCAAATGAATGGCAGCTACCGCAAAACATTATTTTGGGCATACAGCCCAAGCCACAAAAAATTACCCAGAAACCAACCAATGCGGAAGACTACCTGGCACAAATATCATCATTAACCAATGAAATCGTTCAAGCCGCCGCTTGTGGAAATAATGAGCAGGCTGAAAAAAAATTAAAACAGATCATTAAATGCTACAAGGTCAGTTTCTCTTTAAGTTATGAAAAGATCATCCAGATTCTTGAGTTTCTTTTTAATGAGCTAATAAGTTACTGTGAAGCTTTGGGCATCAACCAGAATAGAAATACCTTCTGTAAAAACTTTATTGCTTTTACCAAGCATGACTATGACTTTACTGAAGAAGACGATGAAGATATCGAATCAACGGATGCTACAGAAAACAAGAAAAATTTCCATGAAGCAATCCTAACCTACGGCATAGCCAGTATTGCCGGCATGATGTTCAAACAATATCAAGTGCCTGAATTGCTGAACATCCTGGTGAATACATTACATAGAGGTCTTGAATGTGAGCATGCCATTCTCTTTCTACAGGATCCGGTTAATGGAGAAATGAGGGCGCAGGCTGGTGCGGGCACAGATATATCAGCAGTTATGAAACGTTTTCATTTTCATGGTAGTGAGAGTGATGGCATATTTAATCAATCCATAAAAAAACAAGTTGATGTATTCATACATGATGTTGCGCATTCCCCGTTAATTAACAAAATTCCTGATTGGTGTAAAAAAGTCACCTTCCCTAAAAATTTGCTTATCTACCCGATCATCTCGAAAAAAACCTGTATTGGATTACTTTATATAGATAACGCCCGTGTTTTATCATCAAAATCCAAACAGGTGTTTGAGTATATCGATACCTTACGTAAACAAACAACCATAGCAGTACTTCAAAAAAAATAACCTGCCTTTAAATTACATACAGTTTAATCCAGGAAACTCCTGTTATAATCCGCCCGATTAATATGTCGGAAAGCAGGAATGAGTAAAAATAAACAATCTGGCGGTGGTAAAACAATCGCACTGAATAAAAAAGCCCGTCACGATTATTTCATAGATGAGCGATTTGAAGCTGGAATCTCCTTGCTGGGCTGGGAGGTTAAGAGCTTGCGCGCGGGTAAAGTCCAGATCGTCGAGAGCTATATCCTGTTAAAGGACAACGAAGCCTATTTATTTGGCGCACTAATCACACCCTTACCTACTGCATCGACGCATATTAAAGCCGAACCACAACGCACCCGTAAATTGTTGTTACATCGCACTGAGTTAAATAGATTAATTGGTGCTGTTGAGCGTAAGGGTTTTGCATTAGTGCCGACGGCGCTGTACTGGAAAAATGGCCGGGTCAAGCTGGAGCTTGGAATCGCACGCGGCAAGAAGGCGCATGATAAACGTGAAACCGAAAAAGAACGCGATTGGCACCGACAGAAAGCCCGGTTAATGAGACATTAATATAGGACACGTCCGAAAATGTCTTTTTATCGCGATAGCTGCGTCAGCTCCGTGCTCAAACCCTCATGTATTCATTTATACACTCCGGTTCTGTGCGCGGTGCTTCCTTGCTCTCACAAAAAATATATCATTTTCTGAAGTATCCTATAGATAGCTTCCTCATCATTTTCTTATTCTTCTTTCAATACCCTTGGAACTATCATTACAACCACCCTGTTATATAACGCGGATATTAAATGACTGATGTTTTATTCAATGTTTATTGATAACGAATGGTCTATAATTCTGATTCTTCAGGAAATATTTTTTCGGGGGCGTACTGGCTTCGACGTGGATATGAAACCTGAGGGGCATGCCGAGGAGCAGATTACCTCGTAAACACATCTGCAAACTTTATAGTTGCCAACGAAGACAACTACGCACTAGCAGCTTAATAACCTGTCATAGTGCCGTCTGACTGTTGTTGTGCTTGTGCACGGCAGACCCAGGCGTCGACTCACACAAGACCGCGATGAAGCTTGTCCGAGGTGGATTCGTTAAACTCTTTTCGGAATCGCTTTTTGCTTTCCCTGCCGTTCGGGTAGCAAAGAGTTAAACTAATAGAGTCGGCTAAGCATGTAGAACCAATGGCAGAGGATTTGCGGACGCGGGTTCGATCAAGAAGAAAAGGTCGCCTTTTCCTGTAAAGGAAAAGTGAATAACGGGGCTCACATCGGTGAAACCTAAGGTCAAAGGACTAAGGCAATACCGAGGGGTAAGAAGGAAGCTAATTTCATGCTTGCCCTGTAGAGACTCATAGACTCACTGACCTGAGAAATCAGGCGAGTGAATACTAGGATTCACCTGGATGTTAGAAATAATGGGTGAATAACACGCCCCGCATCCTGTATTGCAGGATGAAGGTATAGTCCAGCCCGGCTCGAAAGAGTTGGATAAGCTGTCCCGCCGCCTCCACCAATAATGACACCGAATCTTGTGATTCGGTGTTTTTTTATCTGATAGAGTTAATCTGTTTAATTCTTTACCAAATGGAATCAGGGATGAATACATATAAACAAGTCAATAAACTGGACATCCCTGATGCCGCCTATATCGCCGGCATTATAGATGGCGAAGGGACCATCACCCTTTCCAAAAGACATCGAAACGAGAACAGACAACTCGTTGTCTCTGTTAGCAATAATGAAAGACCTCTCCTCGATTATCTTCTTCATGTAATTGGTGCAGGTGTTATTACTAAAAAGCGGACATATTCCGATAACCACTTAATCAATTACACGTATAAAATCTCAAATCGACAAGCGTTTTCATTATTAGAACAAACGACATGTTATTTACGCACACACAAACATAAACGTGCGTCTATTGTATTGAATAAATACCTTGAACTGACACCGAGAAATGGAAAATACACTCGCAAGATGACTAAGGAAAGAGATGCATTTATAAAAGACTTTTTCAACATCACACCTTAAATGTCTTAATATTGCATAAATCATGGAAGACCGAGAGCGACACCCGCCGATGTTTATAATTCAATTAGTCAATTGATATTAATTTATAGGTATATAAAAGAAAGAAAAAATGCATCCCCATAAATCAACCAAGATCTATAAAATATGTTCAAAAATGAACCTAGTCTACCAACTAATTTATTAATAAAATTCTGCAATAATTACTAATACAGACAGGCAATCTAGTTTCTTATTTCATTTCTATTTATTATCTTAAAATATATTAATAGAGTTTTTTGAAATGTATTTTCATTATCGTCACTCACCATAAAATATTTATTATCCTTATGTTTTGTCACGCTTTCGAAATTATCAATTAACCAGCCTTCACGACTGTTGAAATGCGCAATTTCTTCTACATTGAGAGTGTCCTCATCAGGATGATTTAATTGCAAGCTTCGTAAAGCATATATAACAGGCTTAAATAAAGAAGAGTAAACTCTTTCAAGCACGAGTAAATCACCATCTGGTAGTGCTTCTAATCCAAGTATAACGCTGTCATTACTATTTAATGGTGTAAAATACCACTCTTTCCCCTCAGTAGAATAAATACTATATACGCCTGCCTCTGAATGAATTAAAGGCTTTTGTGGTGCTGTTACAAAGCCATATTTTGGGTGGTAAGCAAGTGCGTCTAATGTTGAATCCTGGTCACTGTAATTGGATAACTTCGACAAGTGTTCTGGAATAGAAATTTTTAAAATAAAAGTCCCATCAGGTTTATATTTTTCAATTCTTGGTGGGAACTCCAGGCTGATAACAAGTATTGAATCACCTTGAATACCGTTGTTGCTATTTATAATAGCGAGACTCTCCGCATCTGAAGCTTCACCTTCAAGAATATTATTTTTCGCATCTCTCAAAGGAAACGTATTGATCAGTTTTACACCAGTAAGAAAATCATTCGTAAATACAGGGCTTAGATGTACCAGGTAGCCATCATCCGATACTGCATAAAGAATCTGGTCATCTTCATCCCATGCAAGACCAGAAAGCTCACGAGCATTTAAGCCATTAACCCTATTAGTTGCCAACTTTAGAGACCCCAGTAATTGAATACCCATGAATGTTTCACCTGGTTTAACAGTTTTCGAGAAGTTAATAGGCGAACCAATTTCTTGCGCTTCAGCATGCAGGTTAAATGCAATAACTATAAAGCCAACTAATATGTGGATGAAATGCATGGATTTTCTAATTATTGCTAGAGAAAATTGAATACTATTTTGATCCTGTTACATTACTTTTTTACCTGAATTCAGGGGGTTATTATCCCTCGAAAGATTATGTGAGAATCTTATGCGTCAGGCAAATTCTATCGTTTATAGCATTTTAGAGTCTGATTTAGAAATTGGGTTATATGGGTTTATCGGCAATATTACTTATGAAAAAGTCTAATAAAAAGGTTCAAAAACGAACCTATCTACCACTAAACCCCCAAAATCCCAGACATTTCAATTAATTACAAATTAAGCACCCTACCCTCACTATATTATTGAATCCTAAAGTAATTCACCAAAATTGCCGATAACGCTATATAAGGCTGATTTCGAATCAGATTTAGAGTTAATAGCCGGATGAAATAAAACAATCATTCGGAATTATGCAGTGAAATTATGAAGTAAACGAGCTATGGACAAATATCACTTTCGTTTATCTCAATACAGACAAGGTGTTACGCCTTAAGTTGAAACAGGTTCAAAAGTGAGCCCTTTTCACATTGCGTGAGGAACTTGAGTTACTACACTTGAAGGCCAAGAAGATGCAAGAAGCTGTCATGGAGTTGCAATATCGCGAAGGCGAGTTAGAGAATTTATTAAGAGTCAGAGATAGCTTCGTTAATCTGATTGAACAGTATTCGGTTGAATCTACAGTACTGAGTAGAAGCAAGATGCTTGGCACAATGTTCGATACTGTTTTTTTTATCGGTATCTGTAATTTACGCGAACATATGCCGTCGGTAAAAGAAGTGTACTTGAATATAGGCGAGTCACGTAACAAGTCGCTCCGAAACCTGGAATTACTTGAGGAAATGAAAATAGTAACGCGTGTACATGACTCGAATGATTCGCGAGTTAAACGAATCCGGTTAACTGATACGTTTAGAACCGATTTTGAGATTTTTGTAGAACAATGGGTAGATTCAAGGAAGCCATCTGTTGAATCTGCATAACAGGAAATGATTTTAGTTTAATTTTCAATTTAATTGGAGATAATGAAGATGAGTAACAATGTCGCTGTAAATAGTTTTATGGATAGTGATGAACCTACGAACTGGATTGAGAGAGTCGCAGAGACTTTTCTTAAAAACAGGATCAAGCGCGATTTAAAAACTGCGACTAAAGTTCATCCCTGCATTATCAATAATCAACGTGTGTTGGTTCATGAACATGGCCTGCAGGAAAAAAATCCCGCAGCCTATGAACAACTCAAGGCTTATGCAGATCAAAACTCATTTGCTATTAAAGAAGACCAACGTGTAAAAGACAGCAAGCCGGTTAATTTCGAAAGACGTCTTGCAAAGAGGTTACCGCTCCTGTTCCTGGCCAGCGGCATATTTATGTCAGGCACTGCGGCTGCAGTTGATATCGGTGGTCCAGATTCAGGTATCAGCGTTATGTCTGATATTGAAGTTACCGGTACTGTTGATAGCAACGATCGTGCATACAGTCAGGAAAATGGTAAACGTTTCATCACAAATCCTTATGGTGAAACTGAATCAATACTGGCAGTAGCGGCGCAAACAAAGGCGGATGGGAAACTCAAACGCGTCAGTACCCGAGGAATCAAAATGCCATCTGGCTATGTTGGCGGTTTTATAAATAAGTATGAACATACTTTTCCTAATGGCAGCACCTTTAGTTACTACGAAGGCGATGGCTTTGGTGCATTAGGTTACCATGCAGACGATGGCAAGGTTATACTGGATGTCCTGGTTGGTGGTGGTGCTTTCTCATCACCCAAGCTATGGGGTCCTTATGACCAAATTCTTGGCGATAAGGACAACTCATCAATGCAATTGATGATGGGTGATGGTGAAAAGGACGGTATGGGTCTGTTAAAGGCATCCTATGCAATTGGCTATACTGCTATCATGGCTGAAGAAGATTACTCTTATATGGGTAATGCTTATGGGAATGCTGTTAATGATACCGTTACTAATATGATAGCGAGTGGTGATGCGCCTGATTTGAATATTGCATCAGCAAGCGATATCAGTGGTAGCGATAAGATCTGAAACCACGACATTCCTCTTAAACTACACAGGGGGCTTTTTAGCCCCCTTTTTCAATTTTGATTGATATACAACGTTGATAATATATGTGTTCAAAAGTGAACCTGAATTTACTTTAAAAATGGTTGTGAAAAGCTAAACTTATAAATAACCCAAGTAACAATTTTGAGTATGATAAATGACTGAATCTTCTGACATATTAGACAATCTGAAACAGATTGAAGAGCAGAAAAAGAACCCGGGGAACTGGGTTGACAGGATCATGCGCTCAATGACTTCGAAGAAGAAGCAACAAGCCATGGTTCACCCCTGTATTATCAATGGGGAGCATACGCTTGTTTATGAGCATGGTTTAGAAGAGAAAGACCCGGCTTCGTACCAACAGGTTCTCGATATTGCCAAGACACAGGGTTATCAGTTAAAAGAAGATCAGCGATCAGATTTCCTTGAAGGTGTTAAACGTGTCAAAAATCGACACCGGGCAAATGTGGTTTCTGTCATGGTTCTCACTGCCGGTTTGATGTCTCAAACTGCACAGGCGAACTCAGATTACGGCCATAATCATGGTACTCACATATCAAATGATGTTGAACACACACAGGCTGAGGCAGGCTTTGACCTCGATCTGGATTCAAACAATACGGAAGAAGAGCTTGCCGCAGGACTATTAGGCTGGATAAACAGTCATTCATCATTTACCTATGATATTGACAATGTCCCGGATATTAAAAAAGTCTCTGCCAGAGAAATAGCCGAAGTCGCATTTGGTGGTGAGTTACCAAAAGCAGTCAATCCGGAAAGTCTGAAAATATTTGGCTTATACAATTTTAATGAAGGGGCAGTTTATCTTCTCGACACAATCGACCTGGATACAGATGAAGGAAAGGGAATTTTGTTGCATGAGTTAGTTCATTATCTGCAGTATCAGACGGGTATGGACCAAAACGCTAAATGCAAGAATGAGCTGGAGTCTCTGGCTTATGTCCTGGAAGCAAAATTCCTTGAATCTCATAACCACAGGCACAATATCAGTGCCTCTCATATTGATAAAGTCAGTCAATGCAGGACCTGATCTCAGACATACAATATTCCCAAAATACAGCGTTAAACAGCTAATCTTATAAAGCCTCCTCTATATTTGCCGATAAGGATCTAGGTATCAATATCGGAAATTGCAGATGAAGGATGCACTAAACAATCTTCTTTTCCTTTCCTATCTGTCATCAGAACAGATGGATAAGATCATGGCGTATATTGAGCCCCTTGATTTAAACCCTGGTGAAATACTATTTTAAGAAGGAGATAAAGGTGATTATGTCTGCTTCATTATCTCAGGCTCACTAGAAGTCACTAAGATGACGACCTGGCAAAATTTCAAGACTGTTATTGCAACCTTGCACCAAGGCAGTTGCATCGGTGAAATGGCCTTGATTGATCACTCACCACGATCTGCAACAATCAGGGCAAATGAAGGCACCAGGCTGGCAATACTGACTCAAAGGGCATTTGATGTGATGGTTGAGTCCGAACCTGAACTAGGAGTCAATATACTCAAAGGTGTTGCCCAGACACTGAGTGATAACCTGCGTTCGATAACAGCTAAATTAGTATACGAAGTCGCTGCTTGATATTACTGGCATTTAGCTGGTAAATATTCTTTATATATAGTGCCTTTGCATGACCAGACCAGTTTTTTGCCTTTGGCTTCGGGAGTTAATACTATTTTTGTACCATCAATATCTTTTTCAACTTTTATTATTTCTTTGTTCGTGAAAAATACTGATATTACACCCGGACCATCGATACCAACTTCGATGTTTTTTACCAGTGATTTACTTATATCTACCTTGACCTTTTTACCCTTTTCTCTCCATGTCTCAGCATCAGGTAAAAAACCTTTTTCTTTCCAATAATCTAATACTGCACGTTTATATTGTATGGCCCGTGACAGGCCTTGAAGTACTTTGGCCTGATCGGTCAATTCGATTTTACTGGATGACGTAAATACAAAATTCCAGCTTAGAACAATAACAGCAAGAATTAATATGACAAGAGTCTTGTTCATTATTAATCCTCGGCTATATCAACTAATAACTTACGAGCCTCTTCTGCTGTATGGACGGGTTCGGTAAAGTTAATGCGATGTATCCGTGTACCTGTTCGTAAATGAAATCCTTCACTATCAATTCCAACCATCACGGGAATATTATCAGGTGAATAGAGAATTCCGCATAAATCGCAATAGTGTTTAATAGATTCAAGATAATCAGCATTCATATGATCAATCATCTGCTTTTCTTCATCAAAACTGAATGGATTTGTGAATAGAAATTCATCCTTTTCGATCCAGTTGTTTTTACCAAAACCACCAATGAATCGAATTCGAACTGGCTTAATACTATAAAAGTTAAAATCATATGTCTTATGATGGTCGTGTGACTGTGGAAAATAATTATAGTAACGCTCAATACTATCTGTATCGTCCTCATCAAGTTTTACAGCGTTTCCAATATAGGTAACTCGGGCAACAGTCTGCAGATCATCAGCATTTCCATCAGTTGCAATCAATGAAACCCTGGGATCAGACGATATATTTATAGTATGTTGTGCAATGTCACTGATCAGGATAACCGGCTCACCTTCCTTATTCAGGCAATACGGGACGACCGAACCAAACGGGTATCCGGACACTTCAACTGAATGCGTACTCAAAAACGCCTGATATTCTGACAAAAGTAAATCTCTCGCTCCCTTTGATTTTTTATCTTTACTCATGCACAGATGTTAACAGAAATGATCTAAAATAATATTATCTATCAATACTGGAATAGTTATTGGATATTGTTATTCATCATTATTTAATGCTTTGTCATACTGTGGTCAGACAACAACTATTGAGAACTGTGTAATGGGACAAGAAATCGAATCCAGTCATTTCTCGAGTCACGATTTCAGTGCATTCTCGAGTGGTCTTAATCAAGAGACACATCTCATTGCTGATTATTTTCATAACAAGCTATTTTCAAACGAAGGTTATATTGGCGGATTCGAAATTGAAGCCTGGCTGATTAATCGAACCGGAACACCCGAGCCAATCAATAATGAATTTTTAAAACAACTCGATAACCCTCTGGTCGTTCATGAACTTGCAGCATTTAATGTCGAGATTAATAGTACCCCTGTCAGCTTGAAACAGCATGCATTAATAAATATGGAATCAAACCTTCAAATGACATGGGATGCTTGTCGTGCTGTCGCAAATGAATTATCAATAGACTTGGTGATGATTGGTATATTGCCAAGCATTCAGGAAGGTCAACTTTCACTGGAAAATATGTCACAGCTTAATCGCTACAAAGCATTAAATGATCAGCTCTTTAAACTACGTAACGGCAAACCTATAACACTGAACATCCGCGGGAAAGAAACTTTAAAGAAAACACACTATGATGTCATGCTGGAATCTGCCTGTACATCATTACAATTACATCTGCAAATTCCTGTAGATAAAGCTGCAAGTTTTTATAATGCATCAATGATAGTATCGGCACCTATAATCGCTACCACTGCAAATTCGCCCTATTTATTTGGTCATGAATTATGGGATGAAACACGCATCCCTTTATTTGAACAATCAGTTGAGCTTGGAACTACAGACTATCGTCGAGTCACATTTGGTAGCTCTTACATTAAACATTCTTTAATGGAATGCTTTGAAGAAAACATTAACCATTATCCAGTTCTGGTCCCACTGAAGGAGAAATATTATGATGATGCCTTCAGTCATCTAAAATTTCATAATGGAACTATCTGGCGTTGGAATCGGCCATTAATCGGTTTTGATCGAAATAACAAACCACATATTCGTATAGAACATCGCGCTATTCCTTCTGGACCAAGTATTATTGATAGTATCGCCAATGCAGCACTTTACTTCGGGCTTGTTTATGAGGTAGTTAATAATATTGACAGCCATGAAACACAACTCCCTTTTACACTTGCAAAGGATAATTTTTATTCCTGTGCGAAATATGGCCTGGAAGCGACTATTAATTGGCCGAATCAAGGTAATATTCCGGTAAGAAATTTATTAATGGAAACAATAATACCCGCTGCAAAACGTGGCCTGGAAAAACTGGAAATATCAAAAGATGATATTTATAAATATTTAACCATTATAAAAATGCGTATTGAAAACCGGCAAAATGGGGCTAATTGGCAACGTAAATGGGTTAATAAACATGGACGAGACATGCTTCGTTTAACATGTGAATACCTGGAAAGACAAAATAGCGGAATACCCGTGCATGAATGGACGATTTAAATGTTAACGATTCTGGATAATTTAACAGATAAATCCCTGACATTACCTGCGCATCGTTTATACGAAGAGTTTCCAGAACCAACATTAGTTCACATCAAGGGTAAACGTGAACCTGCTGTTTTTTTATCTGTGTTATTACACGGAAATGAAAGCAGTGGTTGGGATATTGTGAAAAATATTCACACCAAATACCAGGGACAAATATTACCTCGCTCATTATCAATATATATTGGTAATGTAAAAGCTGCACGCTATAAAAAACGTAAACTACAAAACCAAACTGATTTTAATCGGGCATGGGGTGATGGAGAAACACCGGAGCATTTAATGATGCATTCTGTTATCAAAATAATGCGAGAACGGGGGATTTTTGTCAGCATCGATATACATAATAATAATGGATTAAATCCGCACTATGCCTGTATCAATAAACTAGATAAACATTTCCTGAAACTAGCGCGGGAATTCAGTCGCATGGTGATCTATTTTATTCGACCGACCGGTGTACAGAGCCTGGCATTTGCTGAACTCTGTCCGGCCGTTACCCTGGAATGTGGGCAACCCGGGGATGAATATGGCATTCAACTAACGACAAAATTTATCGATAAAATCCTTCAACTTGAGACAGTTGTACCCGGGCCAAACATTGAAGAAACAATCGACCTTTATCATACGACTGGCATTGTAAAGATGCCAAAAGAATATGACTTCAGCTTCAATGGCGAAAAAGCAGATATTGAATTTATAAAGGGAATTGAAAAATTAAACTTCGAGGAAATTGTTAGCGACACACTTCTTGGTAAATTAAAAAATGGTATCGATAAACCTTTAATTGTACTGGATGAAGACGGCAATGATATTTTTGATCAATGCTTTTCCATTAATGATGACAACATATATACAAAATCAACAATTGTTCCCGCAATGCTAACAACAGACAAGAACATTGTTAAACAGGACTGCTTATGCTATTTGATGGAAAGATATGATATTAAACAGGGGGAAAAAGTCTTAAAGGATAAGTCTCCTTTATGGACATAGTAATTCTTCAATTCAATCTTTATATCAAATTCACTTATTTACTTAATCAAGGTCTATTAATATAGACAATAGTCCAATATATGCTTATATAAGTTATAGATTAAATTGCATTATTATCATGAATAAATACAGGCGGCTGGATAAAACAAATATTGAAGTCTATACCATTGGTTTAGGGGCTATGCCCCTATCGTTAAATGGTCGACCAGATGAAGCACAAGCCTTAAGCGTTATTGAGACCTATATTTATGGTGGGGGTAATTTTATTGATACTGCCAACGTCTATTGTATTGATGGCTCAGATGTAGGACACAATGAAAAGTTAATCGCAAAGGCTTTATCAAAACTGGAGAATACAAATGACATATTTGTTGCCACCAAGGGCGGTCTTAGGCGACAAAAGAACGACTGGACAGTTGATGCCAGTCCTGCGTGGTTAAGACAATCATGTGAAAAAAGTATGAAGGATCTGAATACAGATTCAATATTATTGTACCAATTACATTCACCTGATCCCGATGTACCATTAACCGATTCAGTTGGCGAACTTACCCGACTGATGGATGAAGGCAAAATTCGACACATTGGTTTATCTAACGTCACTGTTGAACATATCCAGTTGGCACTTTCTATAACACACATCATGTCTGTGCAAAATCGATGCAACTTATTTGAGCGAACATCATTTACTAATGGTGTGATTGAATTTTGTGGGCAAAATGATATTACCTTTATTGCTCACAGTCCTGTCGGTGGACATTTTCAACATGTACAGCGTACTGATAATTTTTTATTGAAAAAGCTTGCGGGGAAATACCATGCATCAGCTTACCAAATCATGATCGCATGGTTATTACACAAAAACCCATCGATATTTCCTATCCCTGGTGCAAGTAAAACCAGTAGTATTAAGGACAGTCTTCAAGCAATTAATGTAGAACCTAGTAAAGAAGATATGCAGTTACTTGAGGCAATTATTAAATAATTTCGATAAACGATTTAAACATAGCATCCACGCCAAGAGATTCAGCAACTGGTTTATAAGTGATATGTCCTTGATATGTATTTACACCCGCTGCGAATGCTTTGTCTTCTGTTAACGCAGTTATACCTTCATTAGCCAGTCTAAGAATATAAGGTAGTGTGGCCCGGGTTAAGGCTATAGTTGATGTCCTTGGATAGGCTCCCGGCATATTACTAACACAGTAGTGAATCACATCATGTTTTATAAAGACGGGGGCGGAATGATAGGTAATATGTGAAGTTTCAACACAGCCACCTTGATCAATGGCAACATCGACAATCACTGATCCCGGTTGCATTTGTTTAACCATTTCTTCAGTAACGAGATGAGGTGCCCTGGCACCGGGTAATAACACGGCACCGATAAGTAAATCTGTATCTCTGATATGTTGCTCGATGTTGTCCGGAGTTGATTTAACAAACCGTATTTTGTCTGAGAGAGATTTCTCTTGTTCTATATATTTTCTTTCATTACGCCCCAATATATAAACACTGGCACCAAGACCATCAGCAGTAATCGCTGCATGTTGTCCAACGATCCCATTACCAATCACCATCACTTTGCCATGGCGTTCACCTAATACACGACCAAGTTGTATCCCCTTGCCATAATTAAACCTGGCCAGGTAATAGGCGCCAATGGTTGCTGCCATATTTCCTGCAACGGCACTCATGGGTGCGAGTAGAGGAAATCCTCCATTATCATCTTCAACTGTTTCATAGGCGATGGCTGTTGTTCGCGCTGCAATCAATGCTTTAGTCAAAGACTCAGGTACGCCGGCAAGATGCAGATAGGTAAACAGAATATTATCTGTAAAATATGAAAACTCCTGTTCAAGCGGTTCTTTTATTTTGATAATCAAATCCGCATCCCATGCTTCTTGTGTTGACACAATATTGGTGCCTTTGGATTCGTATTCCTGATTCTCAAATCCTGAACCTTGACCCGCATTATATTCCAGCAATACCATGTGTCCTGCTTCAATCAATGTATTAGCACCATCAGGTGTTAAGGCAACGCGGTTTTCCTTGTCTTTTGTTTCTTTGATAACACCGATTTTCATTTCACTATTTTTCTTTATTAATAGTAACGATATGCTAATTATAATACTTAATATTGAATATATAATTCATCGGCAACTCCATTCTCGCCAACCTCGTAATAATGGAAAATACAAACCCAGCTTTATATTCTTTTCGCCCAGTTGTTCCATTAAGGTCCCGTACTTTTCCAGTTGTTCTTGATAACGTTCCTGTTCATGATCCAGGAAGCCCTCAAGGTCTGGGCCTTCATGGCGGCTGGTCTTGTAATCAATTATCCAGCGAACGCCATTCTCATCAATAAAGGTTCTATCCAGTATGGCATTGATAAAAGTGTTATCGATAATACCGCTAATGTGGTATTCATTATGTTGTTCATTATGCTCTTTCAAGAGTATCCATTGTCCTCGCTCATCACTGATTATATTTGTTAGTGCATGGATAACACGTTTTACTGCATCAGGTCGTTCTCCCTCTGGCACTCCTAGTTGTTGAAGTGCTGTTTCAAAGCCCTGTTGCTCTGCATTAATGCGTTCAATTGTCCATTGAACTATTCCATTTTCTGCGATCCATTGAATTGCACTATGAACTACTGAACCTATATGTTTAATCGTTTCTCCGGCCCATTCAAATTCAATCAACACTGGTTCTTCTTCAGGTTCATCTCGTATTGATTGTTGCCATTGTATTTCTGTGGGTATATCAGGCAACACCCAATCGTTTGTCAATCGTTTTGTTTCCTGATTAATAACAACATAAGATCCTGTCTCATCCTGTTCTTTATTTTCAGGTGTGTGTTGTTCATAAACGTTTTCAACCATTGGCCATAGATGTGCTAATAACGAACGACTTTGTGGTTTGCATCTAATATCACCTTTGACATTTTCTACACTGGCATGGCCAATCATGTGCAATGTTTTCTTAGTGCGTGTAGTTGCGACATATAATAATCGCGCATCTTCATAAAGCTGTTTGGTTTTGTCCGTATTATTAATGTAATCATAGATTGGTGCTTGCTGGTGTCCTGCCTCACGGATGGGAGCTAATATAAGATCTTCCTGTTCAATATCGCGTTGTCGTAATAACCAGACTAATAAATCACCCTGACTGGAACGCGGTGATCTTCCCAGACCAGGTAGAATGACATGATCAAACTCCAGTCCCTTGGCTTTATGTATTGTCATAACATGTAACTGGTTATCTGCTTTAAGATCAGGTGCCGCGTATAACTGACTGACGCTATTTAGTAATTCTTGTAAATCTTCTATCGTGCCGCCTTGATCCAGTGTCTCGAGTAAGGATAAATAAGTTGCGCAGTTTTCTAGATCGGTTTTATTCGATAATGTTGCCGGGCCACCTAACTGATACCAAAGCGACTCAATCGCATCGCGTATTGATAATCGTTGTTTTTGCAAAAGCGCAGCTTCAATCTTTTTCTTAAATTTTTGCAACCGTTGCTGTTCATCTTGTTGTAACTTATTAAGCAAATTAGTATTGCATAGACATTCCCATATTGTTTTGTCCTTGTTTTGATCACAAAGCACATATAAGGATTCGAGCATTAAGCCACACCATGGTGCACGCAGGCATGCCAGCCAGGCCACACGATCGGCTTGAAACAGGAAAGCACGCGTTAAGGCGAGCAGGTCCTGGATCGCGGCTTGCGTACCCAGTCCTTCAATCTCGATAGCCTTGAACTTGATACCTGCTTTCCTTAAGGCGGGTACTATTTCAGCCAGATGTGATCGGCTACGAACTAAAACAGCAATGGTATCTTCCGGGTTTTCTTGTTTTGTCTCCTGGATGATCCCGATGACATTCTGTGATTCCTCTTTATCGGTACGACCATAAAGAGGATAGATTTTTACGTTATTACTCGATGCCGTCTTATCATAGGCATCGGCATTACTAAATGAAACAGCACCCGTAATCACATCATCCTGTTCCGGGAATATTATTTTAAAACTATCGTTGACCCATTCGACTAGGCCTTGTTGCGATCTGAAGTTAACACTAAGTCGTAATGCTTCAAGCGGGATATTTCCAAGTGATTTATCATGAAACGTTTTTATAAACAGCCCAACTTCTGCTTCACGAAAACGATAGATCGATTGCATTGGATCACCAACCAGAAACAAACTATGCCCGTCATCCAATGACCATTCATGGGTCAAGCGTTGTAATAATCGATTTTGATTAACCGATATATCCTGATACTCATCAACCAGAAGATGCTTGATATGATAATCCATGTGCAATGCAAACTCGGTTGGAGAATGTTCTGTCCCCAAGGCATTGACTGCCGACTCTGCAATACCAATAAAATCCATTTGATTGCGTTCAGCAAAGATCAATCGTAATTGAACAGCAGCAAGTTTAAGTAATTCACATAAGGCATTAACAATTAACCATTCTGCATCTGTATATTTCACAGGCGGTAAACCGCTAATTGTTGCCAAACTGTGTTGCAAGCTATCAATCTTTTGTAATTCGGTTATCAAGGCCTGTATTTGTTTTTTCTTGCTGCTTCGTTCATCCGCTTCAAGCCTGTTACCACTTGCAGGTGGGAAACCATTTTTAACAGTAAATTGTTTACGCCATGTCCCTGACCGGGTTAACAATAATTCACTGATACCACGCCAGTAATCCAGATCACTTGCCTTGTTATCCGGAATGGATGTAATAGATAAACACGCTGTAACAGGATTATCAGGATCATTTTCACTCACATATTTTGCAGCAAACTGTATAAGTTCAAGCAGTTCTTTTTCAAACTCAACTGGAAATGTCTCTTTTGCAATCTTTAACTGATCTTCAATTAATCTTACCAGTGCCTGCTCCATATCATTACGATCATGTTCCTGTACGACATAGGGCAACCATTGCTCGCGTTTCTTTAACATATCGACGATCAGGTTTTTAATACGCGGTAGATCGTTATCCAGGTGAAAAACCAGGTTGGCAATCGCTTCTGACCAACCTTCACCACTTTCCAGCTCCGCCAGGGTATTAATGGCCGCCTGTTGATATAAAGGTTCGGCATCTTCCAGTGTTTCTGGTTGTGTCCCAAGCCTGGCGAGCATGGGCATTTGTCTTGTTAGTGAGGCACAGAGTGAATCAATTGTTTGAATACGCAATCGGCCCGGGTTCTCTGTTATCTGCCACGTCATTTCCTGATCACGTTTCAATGCAGCAGTTGCTAATTCAAGGGTGGTTTTGTCGTGATCTGATTCAGGCACTGTACCCGTTAAGACGTTATCCAGTGCATCCAGGATTCGACCTTGCATCTCGGCAGCGGCTTTACGGGTAAATGTAATCGCAATGATCTCTTCAGGTTTATCTACCAGCGATAACAATCTCAGATAACGTTGGATCAATATACCGGTCTTACCTGATCCAGCTGGCGCTTGAATAATAAATGACTGATCGGGCGCAAGCGCTTTTGTTCTTGCGTCAATATCAACAATAGAGTTACTCATTGATAATCCCTCTGTTGTATGACTTCTTCAGGGCTTTCGATCCTGTCATAGATTCGGCATAAGGTCTGTAGATCACAAAAACGACATGCGGTAACAGTAGGTTCAACGATTGCCTTTCCTTTACGAAAATCATTGGCAAGTTGAATTAATACCTGCTCCCATCTATCCAGTTTGTCCTGCCATAACAAATCAACATCCTGTTTTATACCCGGCAAGATATCATCAGCATTGGCCTGACCAACAAAACCCAGCTTGCCGCGCTTCAAACTACCAAAGGCGATTGCCGCGATCCGCTGTTCACTGGTCACGGCGTATAGCGGTAGTTGCGGATCATTCGGGTTATCCGTTTCCCAATCATTTTTGCTGACTACACCGGTTTTATAATCAATGATGACACAACAGCCATCGGCCAATTCATCAACACGATCAACTCTAAGTTGTAGTTTGATATCCTGAAACAAAATGGTTTGCCATTCTTCTGTTGCGATAACCTTAAAGGCACTTCGATTATGTTCAATGAATAACCAGTCCTTTAATAATTGTTCAAGTCGTTGTTGTTCCAGTTCAGTAAAACGGTCAGTAAATGTTTCAGGCTGTTGAGATATTTGCTGCTTAATCGCCTCCAGTACGACAGAATGTATTAATTTTTCCAGTTCTGTTTCCGAACGATATTGCAAGCTTTCTGATGTCTTCAGTCGTTGCCAAAGATATTGCAAGGCACGGTGTACTAAATTGCCTCGTTCGGCAGCACTTAATCCAATATCTGCCTGTTGCAGGGATTCAGCGTGTAAGCGGTGTCGTGCAAAGGCCTTGAAAGGACATCCCGCCTGGTCTTTAAATAATGCACTACCACCATTCGCTATTTGACCTGTTGGAATTTCGGGGGCATCAATATCGATGAATGTTTCACTTCGGGAAGATTCAAACAATACATCCTTATAATCTACGCATTGTATATTCCTTGATTCAGTTTTTGCACCTCCAGTCCTGATTAATGGACTGGGCCGACAGACACGGTCGCCTTCCTGCTCTGCATAACTGAATACAACTTCTTTTGCAGACATTATTAATTTATCCGTAATATGCTTTGCCAGCTCAAGCTGTAACTCAGCACTGGCATTCGGAATTTTATAATCACGTTGACATGCAACAGGGATGAAGGCATTGGCCTGCATTAATACAGGCCAGCTATCGTCTTGCATATTCATAACCCAGAGAAAATCAAACTGCATCCCTGCCGTACCTGTCATACCTAATATTTGAATGGGCGTTTCTGTCGTCTCCGGTTGAAACCGGGTTTCAGTAATCAATCGGTTTAACTGGAATAATGCCGTACTGAAATTAACCGATTTACTTACCCCATCCAGACTACCCAGTTGGGTTAATGCTGTTTGCCACGCTATAAAAGCCTGATGTTCATCGCTGTTTAGACTTCGCTCACCCGGCCAACCAAATCCTGTCAACCATTCTGAAAAGTTTATCGCCCATTGATGTAATGTCTTTTGCTTTGCATGACTTAAAAATGAAATTTCAAATGTTTTCAATAATTGAATGAATTCATTGCATTGCTCATATTCCTTGCAACGTTCTTCAGCTATCCAGAACAAGGTTTTAAAACAAAGCTGCTGTTCACCCATGCGTCTAAGTGCTGCATCAAATTTTGCACGAGCTGCAGATTCTTCTGTTGCGCCTTGTATAAATGGGGAATGCAACAATATACTTAGTGTATTAATCGGAACCTTGCGTTTGCCTAATGCGAGTAAATTAATCGCAGTATGGATCAATGGGTAACTTGATAAGGGTTTGCCTAATGATATTGAGTAGGGTTTATAATTAGTCTCGTTGGGCTTGATCCATTTTTGTGGCGTTAATACTGAAGCAAAAACATATTCCACTTTCTCTCGTATTGTACTGAGGTTTGGAGCAATTATACCAATAGTTGCCTTTTTATCTGAATCAAGATGTTGTTTTGCCCAACAAGCTGCAGCCCATATTTCAGATTGTTTATCATTTTGATCATGCACACTGACTGATTGGTTTCGATGTGCAACCTCAAGCTCTTCAGCTTGAAGACCACAATCAATAATTGCTTGTTTAAGGTTAAGTTGCTGTGTTGTTAATTGATCAAAATCATAAAAAATGATTTTATTTAGGGACGTTCTTAATCCTTCAAAGTGAGACATTATATAGTCGGGTAGATTTGCATCATCCAACCAGAAATTATCCCGTTTTTGTTTCTCGTATGAATCTGCCCAACTTTTAAAGGCAAAGGCATCATCAGACAAATAGACACCCTTGGGAAAAATGGGAACACACCATTCCTTACATAATCGATAGGCTTGTAAAGCTTGATTCGCGGTTGCTGACATTTGCAGCAGCTGATTCTTATATTTTGAAGTACTGATTATTTCCTGCCATAGCCATTGTTGTTGAAGATTATTCAACAATATCCAATTATCTTCTGTACGGAATGAAAGCAATTCAAAACTGCGTTTACACCAGGCTGTCCACGGTAGGCAATCCGGTGTCTGCCACGCAAGTTCTCCTTGTGCGATTTGATCAGTTGCGTACTGGTAACGAAGATGACGACTTAAACGCTGGGTCGGCGTGATAATCGTTGCTCCACCTGTTATCAATTCGCTGAGACTGCTATCCATTTGTGATTTATGTCACCCTTTTTGAAATTAGATTAACCAGAATTTACCTGTCATAGACAAATAGCATTGGCATTATATGCTGACAATGCTAGCCTTGTGACCCTAAGCAGAATAATAAATTTCTCTTGCTAATGGCAGGGAACATTATGCAAATACCCAATAGCTGTATCCAGCAGGAAGAAATCGTCTGTACTACCATCATGCCCACGCGCCTGATACCTGATATGGTGGATGATGTTCGTGAATCACTATTGAATTTACCCCGAAGTTTATCTCCAAAATACTTCTATGATGAGCATGGTTCCGAACTATTTGATAAAATCTGTTCAACTCCGGAATATTATCCAACACGCACTGAGAATCTTCTGCTATCCAGATATGCCGCCGATATAATCAATAGGACAATACCTGATCAGATACTTGAATTTGGTAGTGGATATTCAATAAAAACGCGACGATTGTTTGATGCATGCCAACAGACCTCGCACAATTGTATCTATGCTCCATTTGATGTGTGTGAAAATGTATTGATCGAATCTGCTCAAAAACTTTCTGAAGAATATGAATGGCTGGATCTGAAACCATTAC
>CAYMPA010000009.1:0-39722 GCA_964392105.1 uncultured Enterobacteriaceae bacterium | reverse complement strand
AGAAATGATTAATCTTTTTTAGCATGGCTTCTGCATTAAGATAATCAGGTTCAATTCTGATTTGTTTATCTCTATTGATTAATAACAAACCAGGAAAACTGTTTAAACCTAAACGACGTGATTGTTTTATTTCATGTCGTAGTATTTCATCAATTTCCAATGATTTAACATCTTCAGTAAATTTATCCAGATCTAATCCCAACTCATCTGCCAGCTCTATTAAGGTAGAATAGTCCGAAGGGTTGCGTGCTTGTATGTAATACGCTTGTTGAATTGCCAGCGTCATTTCTGAATTAAATTCTTCGCCTTGATTACGCGCTGCTATAACTGCACGGCATGCAGGAAAAGTACTTCGACGTGGTTTACATTTAGCCCAGAAATCATAATTGAATTTTATTTCCGGTACTTGTTGTTCAATTGCCTGCCAGTTACTTTGCACATAGGCACGTGTTTCATCTGACATGGATATATCACTGTCAGGCGCCAGACCACCCAACAAACGAACAACCTTAATCTGTGTTGGTAAGCCTTCTAATAATATATTGAGTGAGGGCCTGAATGCCCAACACCAACTGCACATGGGATCGTGAACGTAATAAAGTATTGCCGTCACTGTGCTTTTAACGATTTAAAGTTCGAATTCGGTATTCAATATCTTCTCAACTGGTTCATTCTTAAGCGTGACATATTTTGGCATGCCCTTTTCATAGGGAGGATAGTCTTCACCCTCAATCAATGGACTTAGATAACGACGACAGGCTTCGGTAATTCCAAAACCATCTTCCGTAATAAAATTTTTCGGCATCATCTTTTCAACATTTGCCACATCTTCCAGTTTTGCCTTGCCGATTTCCCAAGCATAAGGTTTATCGGATTTTCTATCGATTGTTGGCATCACGGCATTCTCTCCGGCAATAGCCATCTCAACTGCAGCCTTACCCAAGGCATATGCCTGTTCCACATCAGTCTTTGATGCAATGTGTCTTGCTGATCGTTGTAAATAATCAGCAACTGCCCAATGGAATTTATAACCCAAGGCATCCTTAACCATATTGGCAACGACCGGCGCAGCACCGCCAAGTTGCGCATGACCAAAGGCGTCACGTGTTCCCTGCTCGGCAAGAAACTTTCCATCAGGCCAATGCGCGCCTTCGGAGACAATGATTGAGCAGTATTCATACTTCTCAATATTTTCCTCAACCTTGTTAATAAATGCTTCCTGGTTAAATTCGACTTCGGGAAACAAGATTACAATCGGAATATCATTATTTTCATCGGCAACCAGACCACCTGCAGCTGCAATCCAGCCAGCATGACGACCCATGACTTCTATCACAAATACCTTGGTTGAGGTCTTGGCCATAGAACAAACATCGTATGAGGCTTCACGGGTTGATATGGCGATATATTTCGCAACCGAACCAAAACCAGGACAGACATCGGTAATCGGCAAATCATTATCTACGGTTTTAGGTACGTGGATCGCCTGGATTGGAAAACCCGTTTTTTCTGAAATCTGGGAGACTTTATGGCAGGTATCGGCTGAATCACCACCACCGTTATAAAAGAAATAACCAATATTATGTGCCTTGAAGACTTCAATCAGGCGTTCGTATTGTGCCTTGTTCTCTTCCAGTCCTTTTAATTTATAACGACATGATCCAAATGCGCCAGACGGCGTGTGTCTAAGTGCTGCAATATCTGCATCGGATTCCTGGTTAGTATCGATTAAATCCTCGGTTAATGCACCAATAATGCCGTTTCGACCTGCATAAACATTTGCGATCTTATCTGTATGTTTTCTCGCGGTTTCAATCACACCACATGCACTGGCGTTAATTACCGCCGTTACTCCGCCGGATTGTGCGTAAAATGCATTTTTGGCCGCTGCCATAGATTGTTACTCCTGAATTATGAATTTAATATGAAACTGGACCGCAATAAATCCGGTCTACATTTGTTGTGATAGACTGCAATAATAAAGCAAACGAGAGATAATGTGTTGTCACTGATGACAAACTCATAATTGTTTAATGAATTTATTTACCAAGATTATACGAATAAGCTTCCGTAAGACGTCGCTTTTTATTTTTGTATTACTGCCAGGTCTGTTATTTGCTGCCGGAACTACAGACCTGCCTGATTTTGGTGATTCTGCCGGTAGTGCTATATCTCCGGAATATGAGCGTCGGCTTGGTCAGATGTTTTTAAAGCAAGTTCGTCACTTTTCACACATAATTACAGATCCAGAGGTTGAGTCTTACATCCAATCAATCGGTTACCAAATAGCTTCACACAGTGATAATTCCGAACAGCCTTTTACATTCTTTGTAATTGAAAATCCTGGCATCAACGCATTTGCCGGACCCGGTGGCATGATTGTACTGAACAGCGGTGTTATCCTGAATTCAGGCAATGAAAGTGAATTAGCTGCAGTAATGGCACACGAAATTGCACACGTTACCCAGAGGCATCTTGCCCGTATGTTTGAAGAGGTAAGCAGATACAGTATTCCTACTGCAGCGGCAATGATCGGAGCAATAATAATTGGTATTGCTAATCCGGAAGCAGGCGCTGCTGCACTGGCGGGAATAAGCGGTTTAAGCGCACAAAACCAGATTAATTTTACCCGTGCCAATGAAGAAGAAGCCGATCGTGTCGGGATGCAGACCCTTGTCAGGGCCGGCTATAACCCGCGAAGCATGCCGTCATTTTTTGAAAAGCTGCAACAACTATCCCGTTACTCCCAAAGTGCCGCGCCTGAATTTCTGCGTACACATCCACTAACAACTTCTCGAATTGCTGATTCGCGCGCACGTGCTGAATCGTATCCTGGAAAAGAATTTACGAATACACATTCCTATGAACTCATAAAAAATAAACTTCTTGTTAACTCATTTAAATCTTCGAAAGATGCCGCTGTTTCATTCAGGGACAAACTAAATAAGAGTGAAACTTCTGCAAAAGAAAAATTGACCATTCGTTATGGCCTGGCCTATGCCTATATTGGTGATAGCGACTTTGCCCGTGCACGGCAACAGGTTAAATATTTACTAAAAGATAATCCTGATAATATTGCCTATCTAATGTTGGCAGCAAAACTTGAAACAAAACAATCAAACTACAATGCCGCGTTCACTATTTACAAAAAAGCCTATGGGCTCTACCCGGATTACAAGCCAGTAGTTATGGCGTATAGCCGGGCATTACTTGATGTAAGTAATGCAAAAAAAGCGCGTGAGATCTTAAAAAATTATGAGAGACATCATTCGCATGATTTGAATTCTTATTCTCTACTAGGGCAGGCAGAGGCTATGCTTGGTAACGAGATTGAAACAGCAATATTACAATCAGAGTATTATTTTCTTGCAGGAGAGACCAGGCTTGCTGTTGATAAACTTAAGTTCATTAAACAGCAATACCAGATGGATTATTATCAGGAACAACGTGTCGCAGCGCGTATGACTGAGCTCGAATATGAACTTGAGCTTGAAGAAGACATCAAACTATAACAACAACGATTACTCGTCACATGATACGTAGAGAGACTCTCAAATACCTTGCTTCTGGGTCATTAATACTAATCACCGGACTGTTAAAACCTGCCACGGCCTTGGCCAAATGGAATAAAGCTGCATTTACAGCAGTAAATTTTGATGAAGCTATTAACGCCTATTTTCCTGATCAGCAAATACAAGAAACTGATCAGATTACTATTGGCGTGCATCCCGTTGTTGAAAATGGTGCTGTGGTTCCAGTAAAGATTAAAACTGATTTACCAAACCCGGAAACAATCACGATATTCGTGGATAAAAACCCGAACCCGTTGATCGCAAACTTTGATCTTTTTCCTGGTTGTATAGGCTTCATCTCGTCACGAATCAAAGTACAAGAACCTTCAAATATTATCGCTGCGGTTAAAGCCGGTGGAAAAGTTTTTATAACTAAAATTTTTATTGAAGTACTAAAAGGCGGTTGTGGATAAACCAATATGGCATCAACGATACGACTAAAAACCAAAACCAGAGGCGACGTTACCACAGTACGCGCCATCATTCGCCATCCTATGGAAACCGGTTTTCGAGTAAACACTGAAAACGGCGAGCGCATACCAGCACATTATATTAACCAGGTATCTGTAAAACATAATGACAAAATGATATTGTCATGTGACTGGAGTCGGGCGATTTCAAAAAATCCTTACCTTTCATTTATGTTCAAAGGTGCCAATATTGGCGATAAACTCAAACTTACCTGGGTAGACAACAATAACAACACCGATACAATTGAAACACTGATAGAATAAGTCGTTTCAAACATCGTTACTCTTTTATATTTCAATGCGCGCTATTATTGTATTTGGTTTGTTTGTTGTGCTTGCATTTTTCGTCGGCGCAGTACTGGCGTATCCGTTGAAATTTTTACTTGATCCAGCACTTGGACTGGCCTTTCGTAAATACCTGACCTATGCCACTTTAATCAGTGGCTTGATTATCAGTGGCATTTATTTACAGCTTTATAATTTACTTTCGTTAAAGGCTTTTGGTTATAGTGGAAAAGTTAGTAAATTCTTGAGTGGCATGCTGAATGGCTTTGTTTATGGAATGATCATCATGCTGATGATCGAATTTCTATTATTTTTACTCGGCATACATGAACTGGACTCTACCCGCAGTATTACACCAAATTCAATTTCGCTTCTTCTTGTAAAAGCCATACTCGCCGGCCTGTTTATAGGATTAATTGAAGAATCAATTTTCCGGGGTGCTTTATTTACCGGACTTTACAAACAAACAGGTGCTGTAATCACTATCTTTTTTTCCAGCCTGGTATATTCAACCGTACATTTCATTCGTTACCGAGATCTTCCGCCGGATGTTGATATTGGTTGGCTAACTGGTATAACCATGATGCCCGAAGCGTTTCGTCGTTTTCATCAGTGGTCAATTCTGGATTATTTCTTAACGCTGTTTATCTTTGGTGTGCTGCTTGGATTATTACGTTTAAAACATAAAAGCATTGCTGCTTGCGTAGGCGTACATGCCGGTATTGTGATGTTAATCAAGATCGCTGATTTCCTTACCAACCGAACTCATAACAGTAATTTCGATTACCTGGTAAGCCAATACAATTCAACCTTTGGCTGGATAAGTTTTATTGTGATTTTGCTGTTTACGCTTTTCTATTTCGTTAAACTACAAACAAAGCATAGTAATAATGCTAGCATCTAAACGGCAAATTGAAGCTCCTTATGTTCTAACTTGACGGAAATTCTCTGGCTGTGCGGTTAGACTCAATCAATTCAGTCAAACATAACCCATATAGACCAACAACATCTTTAGGTTGTAGCACATCTTCTTTATTTTGTGCAACAAGTCCAGCTGTCAGGATAGCAGCAACAATATGATCTTCGTTCATCAATAGTCTCCTTACTTTAACGTATATTTAAAAAGCAACTATTTAAATTCACTTAATAATACAATTGTAGGATTCCTATTATAAACAGATAAATAGTTATTTTAAGTGCATCTTTAATAAATATGCTTACTTGATCACATCGGGATGGAATAATATTTCTTCATTTACCTTGAAGTTTCCTATCAAGCCCTGACCTTCCTCACTTCTGATATATTCTGAATATTTCCTGGCCAGATCAATCCTTGTGTGTGGATGTTTTTCAGGATTAACCATAATCACATGGTAAGGGTTAAATAGTGTTTCATCTTTTTCGAAGACTATCCTGAGTTTCATTTTATCTTTATACGCCAGGTATGTGCCTCTATCGGTCAAAGTATATCCATATTTATCATCAGCTATTCTCAACACAACACCCATACCTTGACCTACAGAAAGATACCAATCACCAGAGGGTGTTACATCTGCCATATCCCACAGGCTTTTTTCCTTTTTATGAGTACCCGAATCATCACCACGCGAAACAAAGATATTTTCGGACTTAATCAGTTTAGTTATCGCATCAGTTATATTTATAGCGCTTTTCAGGTCAGCCGGGTCACTTTCTGGCCCGATGATGACGAAGTCATTATGCATTACAGCTTCGCGTTCAACACCATAACCTTCATCAACGAATTTTTTTTCAGCCCCAGGTGCATGCACAAGGATCAGATCAACATCACCGTTTTGCGCAAGACGGATCGCTTTACCCGTACCAACAGAAATGACATCCAGCTTTACACCCTGTTTTTTTTCGAACGGCGGGTTTAATACAGCAAGTAAGCCTGAATTATCCGTACTGGTTGTTGTTGCCATTGTTAACCGTTCCACTTCTGCGGATGACTCGACAGACAATAAACACAATAAAATAAAACAACATGATGATAAAAACTTATTCATAAACATTTACTTCGGTTTGTTAGATCAAAAATAATAATCCTAGAATTCAAGTTGGGCGCGCATCTGGAATGCTTCCGGCTCGTCGCCATCGGCTGTACCTCCTTCTACATCAAGTACATTTACATAATTCGAGCTCATCCGGATGTTATTTGTTGCGTACCAATTCAAACCAAGACTAAAATTCCGGGCATCTCCACCTGAAATATCATTGTCATTCAGATCAACACTGCTAAAACGAACGGCTAATTGCCATGCACCCATACCGCTTTTGCCAACAACAGAATTTGGTTTAACCTTTCCATAAGAACCTTTACTGCCGCTGTAATTACGTTTGTCATCAGTCAGGAACCAGCTTCCTTCAACATAGTAACCAGAAAAATCCAGATCCGGGCCTGCTCCATCACGATCGATATCGACATGATAATATTCACCCTGCAACGAAAATGGACCCTGGCTATAAGCTGCCTCAGCAACGGTTCGCAAGTTTGATTCGGTATTAATCGAACCCGTACTAACTTCGCGTGTATTAGTAACATGTGACTCAGGACGATCACTAAATGTAATGGCATCAATTGACCCGCTATTACGATAGGAAGCCGACGCACCAAGATGCATATACTGCTGTTTATTTAAGATTGGCGCATAAGTCGCACGACCGGTAAACGCATAGCCTTCATCTTCACTACCACTGGCACCATCAATACCCTCACCAAAAAGTCCAGCATTAAAACTCCAGTTATTGCCGCTTCGGCCCGCGCCAATACCAATCGCTCTACCCGGAGTAAACAGATGGGGTAACCCACGTTCGGTAAAGATAATGTATTTGGAACTGGTCATATTCTGTAAGCTGAAGGCTTGTTTGAAGTGCCCGATCTTAAATTTCCAGGGTTTCAGACCGGAGTATTGGATATAGGCATCGGCAATACCGCTACTACCCGTATTAACAAAGTCATATTGCAATTTGTACTTCCAGGCTTCCCATAATATGCCTTGAACAAATAGACGGGCGCGACGCATCTCTGTGCCATCATTATGCTTCAATGCATCCTCTGAATAAGTTGCTGCATCTGCCTGGATCCGGCCACCAACACGTAAACTAAAATCGCTATCTCCGGATTCAACGACGAACTTGTCTTTCATTTTTATCTTTGGCTGATCCTTGGTCGCCACCTTGACCTCTTCCTGAACCAGCTTTTTCACTTCTTCCTTGATGACGACTGGTTGTTGAGTCGTTGACTCCTGATTCGCAACCTCAACCACCAGTTCATAGACGTTTTTACTGATAGTCTCATTCTCTTCCAAGGCCTTGAGCAGCTCTATTAACGCCTGGTTAGTGTTCGCTTGCGCCAGTGGCGCCAATAGTAGACCGAACATCAATATAAAATGAGAGATAACCTTTGTCTTTTTCATTACAGATCTCCGCTTTGGCAAATATGTTATTATTTGCATATATAAAATTATAAGAGCACGGATAATAGCGTTTTAAATAGATAAATAAATATGTAATCTCTTGCATAAATGAAATTAGATTTTGATATTCGCTGGTTAATTGCTGATTCAGAAGAAGAACTGGATCAACGCCTGTTACAGCTATTAAAGAAGATTAATGAAACCGGCTCACTACAAACAGCAGCCAAAGAACTTAGTTTATCCTATCGCACGGCATGGGGAATCATGCGTAACTGGAATGAAGCCTTTCATACCCCACTGTGCGTTTTGGAACGTGGGCGCGGTACAAAGCTAACCCCCATTGGTCAAAAGCTGCTTCAAACAAAATCGACCATTGATTCTGAGTATTCAGGAGAACTACAAGAAACCGCGAGTCATTTAAATAATGAAATTGTAGAATTAGTGGGTAAGCGTAAACAAAAACTCATTGCTTATACCAGTCATGATCTTGCAATCGGTTTTCTGCAAACCCTTTGTGAAAAATCACTACAACTGGATATTGATTTTCATTTCCAGGGGAGTCTCGATAATCTGAAGCTGTTAAATTCTTCAAAGTCAAACATAGCCGGTTTTCACTTTCCTGCCGACCCTGTCTCAAAATCATTGATATCAAGTTATTCAAAATGGCTTAGTGATGAGAAACATATCCTCGTTCAGCTGGCGATTCGAGAACAAGGGCTTATGTTATCACCCTCGCTTGTTGATCATGTTACATCGTTGCACGGTTTAACACGACGTTCTGTAAAATTTATAAACCGGCAAAAGGGGTCTGGCACACGGGCAATATTTGATGAGTTGATAAAGCACGAAGGTATAAATAAAAAAGATATTAATGGTTACAACACTGAAGAATTTACCCACACAGCTGTAGCTGCGCTGATTAATTGTGGGGCAGCTAATGTTGGCTTTGGCCTTAAGGCCGCTGCAAAAAAATTTAAACTAAAATTTATCCCGGTGTTTAAGGAAACCTATGTTATTGCAATCGACAAATCACTACCTGACAATGTTACTGACACGTTCATAAAACTTATAAAATCTCGCGAACTGAGAATCAAGATCAATAAACTAACCGGTTATAGCGGAATGAATACAGGTAAATTTCTTAAATCATCTGAAATTTTAAACAGATAGCAAAAATGGTGGGCCGTGGGCGATTCGAACGCCCGACCAATGGATTAAAAATCCACTGCTCTACCGACTGAGCTAACGGCCCCAATTATGGATTTGCTGAAGATACTGGCCCGAAGAATCGCTTGCCAGTTCAACAAAGGCGGCGATAATACCCAAGAATTGCCTGTGGGTAAAATATAAACTGTTAATTGGCTGTTAGACCTTGATTTTATTCGCCCGTGCCCCTATTTTCTGTCGGATTCAATATAAACCTAATCTGTTTGGAGTTTTTTTTAAGTGCCCATTTATGAATATAAATGTGATCAATGTGATCACCAGCTAGAAATGTTGCAAAAAATCAGTGATTACCCGGCGAAAACCTGTCCTGAATGCGGTGAAGATAGTTTACGCAAACTTGTCTCAGCCGCTGCTTTCAAATTAAAAGGCACTGGATGGTATGAAACTGACTTCAAGGATAAAAAACCTATGAAAGAGACTAAAAAGTCCAATGGCAATAAGACTGATACGAAGAAATCCGCTGACTCAGACTCAAAAAAAACGGATAACAGCAGCAAGGATTCTTCAACTACAAACAAAGCAACATCAAAATCATCCCGTAGCCCGGATATTTCATGAGTACTCATGAAATATCCGGGCTAGCAGTTCCAATTCTGAGTAAGATGTTCTTCTAAATGGGCACGCTTAGAAAATACATCATTGCCGGGCTCCTGGTCTGGCTACCGTTCGCAGCAACAGTAGTCATTATCAAACTGCTTATTGATTTACTGGATAAGACCATCCTCTTGTTACCACCCGATTGGCAGCCTGCCTCAGTCTTGGGTTTTTCTATCCCCGGGTTTGGCATTATCCTGGCCATTGCTATACTTTTACTGACCGGTATGCTTGCAGCAAATCTTTTCGGACGCAGGCTGGTTGAATTTTGGGAGGCCTTATTAAATCGCATTCCACTCGTACGATCGATCTACAACAGTGTTAAACAGATATCGACTACTATCCTCGATTCTAAAGGTAAATCATTTCGTAAGGTAGTCATGCTTCAATATCCCAGGAAAGGAATATGGAGTATTGGTTTTTTAACCAATGAAAATGTGAGCACCGATCTTGATGGCATTGATAAAGGATTAGTCGCTGTATTTGTCCCTACCACTCCAAATCCAACCTCTGGCTTTATCATAATAGCACCACGTGATGACATCAACGAACTGGATATGACCGTCGAAGAAGGCTTTAAATTTATCATCTCAATGGGTGTCATTGTCCCTGATGGCCCAATCCGAACCGAATTAGAACGTAATAAAGTTGCGCAATCGGCGGCTGGCTCGTAAGATTCCGCCCTTTGTTCAGGCCAGATGGAAGAAATAATGCGCAGCCACTATTGCGGAGAATTAAACACTAGTCATATTGATCAAGAAATCGAGCTTTGCGGCTGGGTTCATCGTCGCCGTGATCACGGTGGCGTCATTTTTATTGACCTTCGTGACCGTGAAGGCATTGCCCAGATTGTTTTTGATCCGGATCGCGCAGAACCCTTTGATATTGCAGACTCAGTCAGAAATGAATATGTTATTCGAATTACCGGTAAGGTCCGTAACCGACCTGAAGGGACTGTTAACCCTGATATGCCTACAGGTGAAGTTGAGATACTGGGTCACACCATAGAAGTCCTGAACAATGCTAAAACCCCACCCATCCAGATGGACGATGAACATCTCCATGATGATGTAAAACTGCGCTATCGATACATTGACTTACGTCGCCCATTAATGCAACACAACCTGCGTTTAAGATCCAGGATCGTCAAAGAGATGAGGTATTATCTTGAAGATAAGGGATTCCTCGACATCGAAACGCCCATGTTGACCAAGGCAACACCTGAGGGTGCGCGAGATTATCTGGTACCAAGCCGTACCCATCCTGGCAATTTCTTCGCCCTGCCCCAGTCGCCACAATTGTTTAAACAATTGTTGATGATGTCAGGTATGGATCGCTATTACCAAATCGTGCGTTGTTTCCGCGATGAAGACCTCCGCGCTGATCGGCAACCGGAATTCACGCAGTTGGATATCGAAACCTCATTCATGAATGAAGACGATATCACTGGCTTGATGGAAGAGATGATGCATTCATTATTTAAGAAAGTGTTGGATGTTGAACTCCCATCACCTTTCCCGCGCATGAGTTTTGCAGAGTCAATGGACCGCTTTGGCAATGACAGGCCCGACCTCAGAAACCCGCTTGAATTGATCGACGTCAGCGACTTGATGAAGTCTGTTGAATTCAAGGTGTTCTCAGGTCCGGCTAATAAGGAGAATGGTCGGGTTGCAGCACTACATTTACCAAACGGCAGTAAGCTTTCTCGTAAAGAGATCGATGACTACACGGCCTATGTCAGTAAATTTGGAGCCAGGGGACTTGCCTATATAAAGGTGAATGACACTTCGGCTGGACGTGATGGCCTGCAATCACCAATCCTGAAATTTCTACCCGATGATGTGGTTTCAAACATCATGCAGCGCACACAAGCTGAAAATGGCGATTTAATATTCTTTGGTGCAGATAAAACCAGGATCGTTAATGATGCTCTAGGTGCTCTGCGTAACCGACTTGGACATGACCTTGATTTGCTCAAGGGTGAATGGGCGCCGGTATGGATCGTCGATTTCCCCATGTTTGAATTTAACGAGGATGAAAAACGCTGGGAATCGTTACATCATCCATTTACCTCACCCAATACAGAAGATATCGATTCGATAAAGCAGGACCCGGGCAAGACATTGTCTCGCGCTTATGACCTGGTACTTAACGGGATAGAGCTCGGTGGTGGCTCAATTCGTATTCATAATGCTGAAATGCAATCCGCAGTACTGAAACTCCTCGGTATCGGGGAAGAAGAAGCCATGGAAAAATTTGGTTTTCTTATCGATGCCCTTGAATATGGTTGCCCACCACATGGCGGTATTGCCTTTGGTCTGGATCGTATCGTAATGCTCATGGCTGGCTGTGATTCCATCCGTGATGTCATTGCATTTCCAAAGACTCAAACAGCAAGCTGTCTGCTTACCGCGGCACCTGCTGCTGCCAGCACAGGACAACTCCGCGAATTGGGATTGAAACTGATAAAATCAGACAAATCAGACTGATACCTTGCACAAATGATCTTTTGTCCCAATACATCGTTGAAAATGTGCTCAAATGTTCATTTATTATTTATAAACTCTGCCTCAGCGCGCATTTTCGCCTCGTCTTGTAACAAAATTTCTATCCGTGCAAAGACCTTAGAATAAGAATTTACTCGTATAGCCTATCTATAACTATATTTAAGTCTATATTTTTATTATGACAGCTGAAGCTATTCTTAATCGTTCTTATACCCTGACAAAAGAACAAATCCCGCCTACGGTTGTAGAGCAGATTGATGATGCTGAACGTACCGAATTAACCCACAACATCAAGACACAACTAGAACAGCAAAATGCTGTGATAGTTGCTCACTACTATACAGATGCGGATTTACAGATCCTGGCTGATGAAACGGGGGGTTATGTCTCTGATTCCCTGGATATGGCCCGTTTTGGCCATGAGTCTGATGCCGAAACCCTGGTTGTCTGTGGCGTAAAATTCATGGGCGAAACCGCCAAGATCCTTAACCCGGAAAAACGCATACTAATGCCGGACCTGGAGGCTAACTGTTCGCTTGACCTGGGCTGTCCCGAAGAAGATTTCTCGGCCTTTTGTGACGAACACCCGGATCATGATGTCGTGGTTTATGCCAATACCAGCGCTGCAGTCAAGGCACGTGCTGACTGGATGGTCACTTCAGGCAGTGCTGTTGATGTCATTAAACATCTGGCTACAGAAGGTAAAAAGATCATCTGGGCGCCGGATAAATACCTGGGTGATTATGTGCAAAAGAAAACAGGTGCAGATATACTGATTTGGCAAGGCGCCTGTATCGTACATGAAGAGTTTAAAGGCAAAGAGCTTGAGGCCTTGCGCGAACATCATCCTGACGCAAAGGTATTAGTCCATCCTGAATCACCCTCTTCGGTTATTGCTCAAGCAGATCTGGTTAGCTCAACGACCGGAATTATAAAAGCAGTGTCTGAAATGGATGCGGAAGAATTTATCGTAGCAACGGATAAAGGCATTTTTCACAAGATGCAGGAAGCCGCACCCGATAAAATACTGATTGAAGCACCGACTGCAGGTAAGAGCGCAACCTGTATCAGTTGCGCCCATTGTCCGTGGATGGCGATGAACAGTTTACGAAAACTGTCACACGTTCTGAAAACGGATAACAATGAAATCCTGGTTGATGCTGATATTGTTCAACGTGCCAAAAAATCTATTCAACGCCTGCTTGATTTTACCGAAGATCAAAAGAAACTGGCGGGCGATGCCTAAACGAAGGACCGTTGTTGTCTAGTATCATTATTTTTGTCCACGGTCTGTGGATGAGTGGAATGGACATGAGTCTGTTGGAACATCGTTTTAAAAAAACCGGTTATTCCACATCACGATTTCGATACAAAAGCATAAGCGACACACCGATAGTTAATGCCAACAAACTTGTCGATCACATTGGCTCAATAAACTCAGATCAAATTCATTTTGTTTGTCATAGCCTGGGTGGGCTGGTTTTACGTCATTGTCTGCATTTATACCCTTTAGAAAAACCGGGCAAGATCGTCATGCTGGGGGCACCAAATAAAACAAGCCTAGCAGCCAAAAAACTCACACATTGGCCTGGCGGTTCGAGGTTACTTGGAAAGAGTATTATAGACGGGTTGCTTGGTCCGCTCCCAAGCTGGACAGGAAAACAGGAACTGGGGGTGATAGCTGGTGACCTACGATTTGGTATGGGATTGATCATTCCGAATATACCAAGACCTAGTGATGGAACAGTGTCGGTTGAAGAAACACGAATAGATGGAATGCAGGATCATATTACACTTCATGTTTCGCACTTTGGTTTACTACTTTCAAAAAGAACTTTTCTACAAACGAAACACTTTATTGAACATTCACATTTTCTTCATGGCTAACATTCGTATATGCCTTGGGCGATTTTAGCTTGAATGTTAGAATTACCACCTGAATCTCCAATCAACTAATTAAACGTATGGAATCAATCAATGGCAGGTCATAGTAAGTGGGCAAACATCCAACACCGTAAAGGACGTCAGGATGCCAAACGTGGAAAACTATTTACCAAACTGATTCGCGAAGTAACCATCGCCGCTAAATTAGGTGGTGGTGATCCGGATGCTAACCCGAGACTACGGGCGGCCATTGATAGCGCCAAGTCCCAAAGTATGCCCAAAGACACCATCGAACGCGCCGTTAAACGTGGGGCGGGCGGGGATGATGGCGGTAATGTAGATGAAATTCTTTACGAAGGTTACGGCCCTGGTGGTGTTGCCGTATTGGTTGATACCATGACAGATAATAAAAACCGTACCGTCGCTGAAGTTCGCCACGCCTTTTCCAAGTTCGGCGGTAATCTCGGTACTGATGGCTCAGTTTCCTATCTCTTTACCAAGGTCGGTTTAATCTCATTTCCAACTGGGCTTGATGAAGATGCGATTATGGAAGCTGCATTAGAGAGCGGCGCCGATGATGTTGTCGCCAATAACGATGGATCGATAGATGTCATCACCGAACCAGATAATTTCGTTGATGCGAAAGAAGCGCTGCTAGGCGCGGGCTTTGAGCCTGAGAATGCCGAGATCACGATGCGCGCTTCAACTTCAAACGAACTTGATAAAAAAGGTGCGGAAAGTATGTTAAAGCTGCTCGATATGTTGGAAGACCTGGATGATGTACAGAAAGTCTATTCAAATGCAGAAATACCTGAAGACGTTCTGGATGGATTAAATTGATAAGAATTTTAGGCATTGACCCTGGCTCGATAAATACTGGATACGGCATCATTGACTCCAAGGGTAATCACTCCAAACATATTGATAACGGTATTATTAAAGTGACCGGTGAAACACTGGCTGATAAATTAAGAAATATCCATGAAAGTATCACGACAATCATTCAGGAATATCAACCTGAAGAAATCTCTATAGAAAAGATATTTATGAATCGTAATGCAGATTCGGCAATAAAACTGGGACAGGCACGTGGTGTTGCCATTGCTGCCTGTGCAATACAAGATTTGCCCGTATATGAATACACGGCCAATCAAGTTAAGCAAGCCACCGTTGGCAGAGGGCATGCGACTAAAGAACAAGTGCAACATATGATCAAGATCCTGCTTTGTTTAGACAAGCAACCAAAAGCCGATGCCGCCGATGCATTGGCAATTGCCTTATGCCATTCAAACTCACGTGAAGGTTTATTACGCATGCAAGGTGTCAATGGCATACGTTATGGACGTTTACAGTGATCCTAGATTCCTCAGTTGACCGGCCCTAAATGATGCTTATATATTTTAAAATAGATCCTCTTGATGCGTTAGAAAATCGCCCATTAAGTGAATCTGCCTACCCATTTGATTGCACATTTTACAGGTCCATTTGCTTGACAGCGAAAGCCTTACGTAGAATGACTATGCGCGGCTTCCTAGTCATAGCAACTGGACCTGTAAAACGCACACTTAAACAGGTTCAACGGAGGATTCTAGGATGATCGGCTTTCTACGCGGCATCATAATTAAAAAACAACCCCCACTATTACTACTGGATGTACAAGGTGTTGGTTATGAAGTTGAGGCACCGATGACGACTTTCTATGCCTTACCTGAAGTAAAAAATGAAGTTGAGATATTCACGCATCTGGTCGTGCGTGATGATGCGCATTTACTGTTTGGTTTCGCAACCGAAGATGAACGGCATCTATTTCGTACCTTAATAAAGGTAAACGGTGTTGGCGCCAAAATGGCACTGACCATTTTGTCAGGTATCGAGGCAGATGAGTTTGCACGTTGTATACGAGATAATGATGCCGCACGACTTGTAAAACTCCCGGGTGTTGGAAAGAAAACAGCAGAGCGCCTGATCATTGAGATGCGTGATCGTCTCGATAATTTGCCCGCAGTTTCAAAAGCACATCCCAGTAACACTACAAATATCAACACAAATCCGGTTAACGAGGCAGTCAGTGCCTTGATCGCGCTTGGCTATAAACCACCTGAAGCCAGTCGCTATGTCCATGCCGTGGCCGACGACGATTTGAGTAGTGAAGAATTAATACGCGAAGCATTAAAAAACTCGGTTAAAAAATAGTCTTGTTCATGTTTAAATCTGATAAATCATCAGCAAATTGCCATTTTCTAGCCATTACATTGTCATATTTTGATATCAAGATAACAAAGAGCACCTCAAAAAATAGAATTATTTTTGTGAGAGTAAGGATGCACCGCGCACAAAACCGCAATGTATAAGTAATACATGAGGATTTGAGCACGGAGCTGACGCAGCTATCGCGAAAACAAGACATTTTTTGAGATGCTCTTTAAATAACTCGACTGGCGTATTGATTCATTTACAAGGAAAATAGGCACCCGACATGGTCGATCCCAATGCAGTAATTTCACCCCAAAGGACAGCGGATGATGCAGCCGCTGAAAATACCCTGCGCCCAAAGCGCCTGCAGGATTATCTCGGGCAGGCACCTGTCCATGAACAAATGGAAATCTTTATCGGTGCTGCACGACAACGCGCAGAGTCATTGGATCATGTACTTATCTTTGGACCACCTGGTCTGGGCAAGACAACTCTTGCACATATCATTGCAAATGAGATGAACGTCAATATGCGCCAGACCTCTGGGCCAGTTTTGGAACGACCCGGCGATCTTGCGGCCTTGTTGACCAATCTTGAACCGAATGATGTTCTTTTTATTGATGAGATACATCGTCTTAGTCCTGTTGTTGAAGAGGTGTTATATCCGGCAATGGAGGATTATCAAATCGACATCATGATTGGTGAGGGACCTGCAGCAAGAGCCATTAAACTTGATGTGCCTTCCTTCACATTAGTTGGTGCTACAACTCGTGCGGGCCTGTTAACATCACCACTACGTGATCGCTTCGGGATTGTACAACGTCTTGAGTTTTATTCTCCACATGAGCTGTGTGAAATCGTTACACGTTCTGCAGGAATTCTTGATGTTGAAATTGATGAAAAGGGCGCAACCGAAATTGCAGCACGTTCTCGTGGTACACCCCGTATTACCAATCGCTTACTACGCCGTGTTCGCGACTATGCCCAGGTCAAGGCAGATGGTGTAATCACCGGTGATATATCTTCGCGAGCACTGGATATGTTAAATGTCGATGCACATGGCTTCGACATGATGGATCGCAAATTATTACTCGCAATATTACAAAAATTTGATGGCGGGCCGGTTGGTGTAGATAGCCTGGCTGCAGCAATAAGTGAGGAACGTGACACAATTGAAGATGTCCTTGAACCTTATTTAATACAACAGGGCTTTTTGATGCGAACCTCAAGAGGCAGGATCGCAACGAAGACTGCCTGGTTACACTTTGGACTAGAAGCGCCAAAAGATTCACATCAAAACGATGACTTGTTTAATGACGCAGAAGAACATTGAATCTCCCTGTGCTTACGCACAGGGAATCATCCCTGCTACGCCGGCATACGCAACACTCAGTCAGCATCGGCAAAGCCACCGCTGCCTTCACGTGCGGGCATCGCATTCAACACCGTGCTAACGCACAGTATTACATTCAGCGATAAAGGGAAATAATCCAGATGCCCGGGGAATTCATTTGGCAAGTGCGCGTTTATTATGAAGACACTGATGCTGGAGGAGTGGTGTTTTATGCAAACTATTTACGTTTTATGGAACGTGCGCGAACAGAATGGTTGCGTAGTGTTGGCTTTGAACATGAACAACTTATTAATAAACATGGAATATTATTTGCCGTGAAAAACCTGACGATTGATTATATAAAACCCGGACGCCTTGATGACTTGCTTACCATAACATCAAAATTATTAAATAATCGAGGTGCAAGCCTGATATTCCAACAATCTATAAAAAATAATAATGAAGAATTACTTACACATGCAGAAATCAAGGTTGCATGCCTGAACGTAACGACATTAAAAGCATCACCGATGCCTGAAGAGTTACTTACGGAGTTAGGTAAACCTAGACTCCTCAGTTGAACGGTCTTAAATTATGAATATATGTTTCAAAATAGTACTTTATAGTGTGTTAGGTAAGCACCCATTGGGGAAATCCACCTGCCCATTTGACTGCGCGTTTTTCAGGCTTATTTGTTTGACAGCGAAAGCCTTACGTAGAATGGCCGGTTTTTGCTCCTGCAAAACCGGCATACAGTACGTCCTGTACATAACTATGGACAGCTTTTTAGTCGGCGCAACTGAACCTGAAAAACGCACACTCAAACGGGTTCAACTGAGGAGTCTAGGTTAATGACACCTGATCAATCATTAATCGATTTAATCCTGAACGCCAGTTTAGTGGTTCAATTTGTTATCTTGATACTGGTATTAGCATCAGTGGTCTCATGGACAATGATCTTTAATAAACAAGTATTGCTAAAACGGGCAAGAAAAGATGCCGAGTTGTTTGAAGAACGCTTCTGGTCAGTAGAAGATCTTAGTCCTTTGTATACGCGAATTACAAGCAGCCGTTATGAGCCAAGTGGAATGGAGAAGATCTTTGAAGCGGGTTTCAAGGAATTCGCACGTTTACGTAAACAGGAAAGTATTGATCCGGAAGCAGTGCTTGATGGTTCACAACGTTCCATGCGTATAGCAATGAATAAAGAGACGGATCAGCTTGAGACAAACCTTTCTTTCCTGGCGACAGTTGGATCGACCAGTCCCTACATTGGTTTATTCGGAACTGTCTGGGGGATTATGAACAGCTTCCAGGCCCTGAGTACTGTACAACAAGCCACAATATCAATGGTTGCACCAGGCATTAGTGAGGCATTGATTGCAACAGCTATGGGTTTATTTGCGGCTATACCTGCTGTGATTGCTTATAACCGATATTCCTATGATGTAGAGCGATTAATTAATCGTTATGACAACTTTATGGAAGAGTTTTCCTCGATCCTGCATCGACACGCCCATTCTTAAGAGAGTGAAGGGTTAAACGTGAAGAGTGAAATGTACAACAAGATAAATTTTAATAAGATTTACCGAGTGTCTTACTCGACGCTTCACATTTCACATTTCACTTTTCACGTATAAAAAGTATGAGACAACGCATACGTAAAAAACCGATGTCTGAAATCAATGTTGTACCGTACATCGATGTCATGTTGGTGCTGTTAATCATCTTCATGGTGACGGCACCATTACTAAGCCAGGGTGTAAAAGTTGATTTACCACAAGTGCCTTCTGCACCACTACCACCGAACGAAACAGAACCGGTAATTGTTAACGTTGATAAAAATGGAAATTTTTTCATTAACTATGGAGAAAATCAGGACAAGCCCGTTTCAGCTGAAGTCCTGGTGAATCGTGTCAGTGCATTATTAAAATACCAACCCGGCATACCTGTACTTGTTGGTGGTGATAAAAACGTTGCCTATGGACATGTCGTACATGTAATGACCCTGCTCCAACAGGCAGGAACCCCATCGGTTGGCATGATGACCGATCCACCTGAAAAATAATATATTATGCGTGTAAACTGGTTCCTGACCTCCAGGTCATTACTGTTATCCATTGTTCTTCACATCATACTGGGTGGTGTATTGATATACGGTTTTGAATTTTCGCAAAAACCAACACTGCCGCCCAAACCAGCGGTAAATATCGTCAAAGCCGTATCAGTTGATAAAAAACAGGTTGAATTGGAGCTCAAGCGTTTAAAAGACAAGGAAAATACGAAGATAGCGGAAGAATTAAAGCGCCAGAAAGAACTTGAAAGGAAAGCTGATGAAGCAAAAAGGAAACGTCTGGAAGAAGAAAAGAAATTAAAACAGATCAAAAAGAAAAAAGAACAGGAACAGAAAAAACGTAAAGATGAATTACGTGTTAAAAAATTAGAAAAAGAAAAGAAGGAACTTGAGAAAAAGAAAAAAACTGAAGTAGAACGTAAGAAGAAGGAAGCTGAACGTAAACGCAAAGAGGAAGAAGTAAAACGCAAGGCTGAAGAGGAAAAAAGACGAAAGGAACGAGAAAAGGCGTTACAGGAAGAGCTTGAAGCTCAACTCGACGCTGAACAACAGCAACGTGATTTTACTGTAATACAGAAATATCAAGTTTTAATTGGTAGAGATATAGAAAACAAATTTAACCAACTTGGGTTACCTGAAGGTTTATCTTGTGTGATCCTGATTAGAATGATTGAAGGTGGTAAAGTTGTTGAAGCATCTATAGTAAAATCAAGCGGCAATGAATTGTTTGATCGGCGCGCAGAAACTGCTGTTCATTCTGCATCACCTTTGCCTGTGCCAGATGAAATTCGACTGTTTAAACAAATGCGTAATATACGAATCATATTTGAACCCTAGGATATAATATCGATTATGAAAGTCTTTTTTAAACTTATCACTGCTGGTTTAATATTAGTATCACTACAAACTCATGCTGTGCTCGACATCAAAATAACCCAGGGTATAGAACAAGCGCTGCCCATTGCAATCGTTCCGTTTGGCTGGTCACAGGCCAGTAGCGTTGCGCCAATTGACCTGACAACAATAATTGGTGGAGACCTGAAACGAAGTGGACGATTTAATGTCATGGATGAACAGGACCTGCCACAACACCCAACCGAATTTGACGCCATTAACTTTAATGATTGGCGCAAACTGGGAATGGAAAACATCCTGATTGGTAATTTAAGTCTGACAGATTCCGGGGACTATGATGTCAGTTTTCGATTGATTGATATTTATCGTGGTAAGCAAATAGCCGGTTTTCGCATACCCGCCAACCCAAATTTATTACGTCGGGTTGCTCATCAGATTAGTGACATCGTTTTCGAAAAACTGACAGGGATAGCAGGCGCATTTGATACACGTGTAGCCTACATAACGGTAAAGAAAAACAAAGATAGTAAAATACATACTCTGCAGATAGCTGATGCCGATGGCTTTAATGCACAGATTTTGCTGGAATCTCCCGAGCCATTACTCTCACCGTCCTGGTCTCCCGACGGAAAGAAGATCGCTTATGTTTCTTTTGAAGGAAAAAATTCTGCTGTTTATATTCAGGATATATTAACGGGTAAACGAGAACGGGTCTCTGCATTTGAAGGGATAAATAGTGCGCCTGATTGGTCCCCGGAAGGATCCCGACTCGCCCTGACATTATCTAAAGATGGTAACACTGAAATCTATATCATGAATCTGAACACAAAGTCATTACAACGCATAACCCGAGCTAGCGGAATTGATACGGAACCAGCCTGGTCACCTAACGGACAAAAATTGGCTTTTACATCCGATCGTAGTGGTGGACCACAGATCTATGAGGTTGATGTGCGTGGTGGTCGACCCAAACGACTCAGTTTTGAAGGAAATTACAATGCGCGGCCTTCATACTCACCCGATGGGAAATTTATCACTTTGGTTCATGCTATTGATGGCTCATACCGTATTGGTATACTCGATCTTGGTAACGGCTATATCAATACATTAACTGATGCGCGACTGGATGAATCTCCCAGTTTCGCACCTAATGGCAGCATGATTATCTATGCGACAACCGGTGTACGTGGTGGGCAATTAGCCGCGGTTTCAACTGATGGATATATTCATCAACGTCTTGGTTTACAACAAGGCGATGTTCGAGAACCTGCATGGGGTCCATTTTTACATTAATTCTACCTGTGGGAATTATCCCGGCTATGCCGGGAAACACTGTGCTCGGACCTGCCATCGGCATAGCCGTGCCAAGCCCTCACATGATGTCCGCACGATAGCGTGCGGACATCGTGACCGAACCAGTGTTAATGCACTTGGTTCAATTATACGATAACCTGTCCGTAGTACTTCTACAGGCTGGCTTTTGAATGTTATGCTGTTTGATTAACAGCGTAATTAAATGTTGATTAGGAGAAAATATATGTTCATCCGTTTATTACTGATTATGAGTTTGACTGGTCTGTTATTTGGCTGCAGTACTGATCAAGTTAAGGAAGAAGAACCTGCTGCCGTTGAAGACCTCAGTGGCACAGTGCCCGATGCCAATGCAACAGATGATAGTGGCGCCCAGGCCTATGGTACAGATGACAGTTCAACCTCCGGATTCAGTCAACTTGATGATCCACAAAGCCCTCTATCCGTTCGTGTTATCTATTTCGAATATGATAGTAGCGAAATAAAATCAGAATATCGTTCAGCCATTGAAGCTCATTCTGCTTATCTCAGCCAGAATCCAGGTACATCAATTACACTTGAAGGACATGCTGATGAACGTGGTTCACGTGAATATAACCTGGCCCTTGGCGAACGCCGGGCACAGGCAGTAAAACAACAAATAGTGTTACTTGGCGCATCTTCAAGTCAAATTAGATTGGTCAGTTATGGAGAAGAACGACCAGAAGTTGATGGACATGATGAAGCTTCGTGGCAACAGAATAGACGTGTTGAGATTTTGTATTAAGAGATAAATTTGATGGTTGTGTGTATGCGTTTTTTTATTTGTTTGATTAGCTTTGCTTTTTTTAATATCGCTTTAGCTGAGGAAGTTGAACATGCTGAAGGCAAGGCTCCTGTTTTTGAGCCTATTACCCAGGATATAAGTGGGCGTCTGGATAGAGTAGAAAAGATTCTCGATAACAAGGCATTGCTCGATATGCTCGAATTACTTGAATCACTGAAAACTGAAGTCAGCACCTTACGCGGTGAGATTGAAGTACAGACACATACAATTGACCAACTTAAACAAAAACAACGCGACCTTTACACTGATGTTGATCGACGTCTACAGCGCATGGAGTCAAATAAAACTACTGCTGACACATCGACCAAATTAGATACGATTATTGCTGTCACTAACCAGGAAGAAACTACTGGTGAAGAAAACACAAACGAACAAGGTCTTGTTGTTGAAACAACCAGTGATATAGCAACTAACGATGAAGTTAGCGATGACGAAGAGCCTGTTGATCCACTAAAAGCAGAAGCAGTTTATCAACGTGCATTCAAATTACTTAAAGAGTCTCAATACGATCAGGCCCTCAAAGCATTTAAGGAATTTTTAAAAGATTATCCAGATAGCGCTTTCTCTGATAATGCACAATATTGGCTCGGTGAAGCTAATTATGTCATGCAAAAATATGAACTTGCTATCAATGAATACCAGGCCTTATTAAATACTTATCCAGACAGTCAAAAGGTATCTCATGCATTATTAAAAATTGGTTACAGCTACGCTGAACTGGGTAACGCCGCAGATGCAAAGAAAACCTTAAAAGAAGTTAAACGCCAGTATCCTGGAACCACTGCTGCACGACTTGCTGATGAACGCTTGAGAAAAATAAGCGTTGCAACAGAATCTAATACTTAAACCTAGAAACCTCAGTTGACCGGCCCTATATCAGAATGATGCGTTATAAATCCAGAGCTTATAGTATATTAGGTCTTCACACCCCTCAAGGGGGTACTGAAAATAGTCTATTGGGTGAGTCAGCCTACTCATTTTATTGCACGTTCTTTAGGTTCATTTGCTTGACGGCAAAAGCCTTACGTAGAATAACTATGCGCGGCTTTTTAGTCGACGCAACTGAACCTAAAGAACACACACTCAAACGAATCCAACTGGGGTTTCTAGGTTAAAATGGAACCCCGTACCCAACCTGATTCATTGGAGCAACAACATGCACAAGCTGAGTTACGTATTAACGAAATCTTTTTCTCGATACAAGGTGAATCTACTAAGGCTGGTTTACCGACAATATTTATCAGGTTAACCGGTTGCCCTCTTCGTTGTCGTTATTGTGATACAGCATATGCATTTCATAATGGCAAAAAGATGTCAATCGATACCATTATTCAAAACATCAGCCAATATCGTACAAAACATGTCACTGTTACAGGCGGTGAACCCCTGGCACAACGGCCTTGCCACGAACTGCTGGCATGCCTGTGTGATGAAGGTTTTCATGTTTCATTAGAAACCAGTGGTGCTTTTGACATTGCTAGTGTTGATGAACGTGTTATGAAAATTATGGATATAAAAACACCGGGCTCAACAGAAGATGACAAAAACAGATTTGAAAACCTTAATCATTTAACTGATAACGATCAGATTAAATTTATTATTTGTAATCAGTCTGACTATGAATGGTCAAAACAAAAATTAATCGAATTAAACTTGAATGATATTTGTGAAGTACTCTTTTCTCCAGAACATGAATCAATGAGTCCAACAGACCTTGCCGATTGGATACTTGAAGATAAATTGAATGTCCGTATACAGTTACAACTGCATAAGTATCTATGGTGTAATACGCCCGGCAAATAACCTCACACTTGCTATTTTTTCAGATAATATCGTTACAGCACTTTATGAACACCCTCATTTACAATTTAGTAAACTCGGCTGTTCATAAACTACCGCGCCTCATTCCCTAAAAGACCATCTGACTGTGAGTAAAAAAATATACCGTGACTGATTATAATAAAGCTGTTGTTCTGGTATCGGGCGGACTGGATTCAACCACGACATTGGCAATTGCAAAAAACCTTGGCTTTGACTGCTATGTATTAAGTTTTGATTATGGCCAGCGTAATATAGCTGAATTGATTGCAGCCAAGCATATTGCTGAAATATTCAAAGCTAAAGATCATAAAATCATTAAACTTGATCTAGGTCAAATAGGTGGCTCCGCATTAACGGATACAACCATTGATGTGCCTGTTTCTCCTTCGGATGGTATCCCTGTGACCTATGTACCGGCACGCAATACGCTTTTTCTAACATATGCATTAGCCTGGGCGGAAGTGCTCGACGCTAATGACATATTTATCGGTGTAAATGCAGTTGATTACTCCGGTTATCCGGATTGTCGTCCTGAATATATTCATGCGTACGAACAGCTTGCCACCCTTGCAACTAAAGCAGGTGTTGAAGGTGTATCATTTAAAATTCATACCCCATTAATAGAATTAACTAAGGCAGGTATAATAAAAAAAGGAAATTCACTAAACGTTGATTACTCGTTAACTGTATCTTGCTATCAAATTGATGACGAAGGTCGTGCTTGTGGAGTTTGTGAATCTTGCAGATTTAGAAAAGAAGGATTTGAGGCTGCTGGCATATCTGATCCAACACCTTACCAATAATTTAGCATGACCAATTTATACAATTTATTTATAGACAATTTAAATGATCAGTAGAATTCACAGAAAACAAAAAATAATATTTCACCGCGTCTGCATGATATTTGGTTAAAATACCCGATTGATACTGCAAATGAATTTGTACTTGATTTTAATCAAGGCGTTAAGCATGCATAACGTCTGATTATGTCCTCAGACTTTAATTATATAAATTCCCATTATGATAAAAAACCACCAGAATATTAATAATCTCCCCTTGTTTAATTTAGGTTTCAGACCTTTTTTCCTGGGTGCTGCTATTTTTTCAATTATAACGATCATATTGTGGTCAGCTATATATGATTTTCAGCTTTCTGTTCCAATTAATAACATATCGAAGTTTCAATGGCATGCACATGAAATGATATATGGTTATAGCATGGCAGTTATTGCAGGATTCCTGCTAACTGCTGTTAGAAACTGGACAGGGGTGCAAACACTGCATGGAACACCTTTACTGGTTCTCTTTAGTTTTTGGACGATAGCGCGTGTTCTGTTTCTTTTTGGAACACAATATTTATTCATCGCTGCATTTTTTGATGTCGCCTTTGCGCTGTATCTAGGCTTTGCACTTGCACATCCAATCATTCAGGTTAAGCAATGGAGGCAACTCGGTATCCTTGCAAAGATCATTCTGCTTACGATTGGCAATATGTGTTTTTATTTAGGCGCTTTTAATTATATTGACAATGGTCTTCATTGGGGCATTTACGGTGGTCTCTATATAATTATTGGATTAATAATGACGCTCGGCAGACGTGTTATACCTATGTTTATTGAACGTGGCGTTGGCTATGAGGTTCAATTAACTAATTTTCGATGGGTCGATATCTCAAATATCATCCTGGTATTGGTTTTTTTCATTTCTGAGTTATTTTTATCTAATCACATACTCACTGCAGTTATGGCATTTGGATTAGTTATAACTAACACCATTCGTCTCTATGGCTGGCATACACCTGGGATCTGGAAGGTTTCACTTCTTTGGAGTCTATTTATTTCGCAGGTCTTCATAGATATTGGTTTTCTATTATTTGCCATAGCTTCTTTTTTGGTTATTTCAAAAAATATCGCGATACATGCGCTTGCGTTTGGCGGTGTTGGCATTGTTACATTAAGCATGATGTCTCGTGTCTCTCTCGGCCATACTGGCAGAAATATAAATGTGCCATCAATCTTGATTAAGTACGCATTAATTGCACTATCAGTAGGTGCTATATTTAGAGTTGGTTTTCCTTTAATAAATTCTGACTATTATTTAATCTGGATCATAATCTCACAATTTCTTTGGATAACGTCATTTCTGTTATTTGCTTTTGTTTACGCGCCTATACTCACTCAAGCACGTGTAGATGGAGAACCTGGATGAATGGGGTTTTGACACGCAAAACAAACACACCACAGAGCACACAGTGAAAAGCTAAAACTGTAACAACACAACAATAGAGAATTGAAATTCAATATTAAGAAAGGATTATTTTATAGGGTTTATTTGCCTTTCTCTGTGCGCTTTGTGGCTTTTTTAATTCTTTGATTTTCTGATGCACAGTTCAGACTAATTAATTAAATCGGGATATTTTATTTTTTCTGCCCGATGTTGTTTGCATAGCCACTTTCTGCGTTTCTATTAAACGTATGTAATTAAAGTAGCGCGTGCGTATTTCACGCACATAAACAACCGTTTGGCCGCAACGACAATAACGAACCTGTTCACCATCTTTATTATAGGGCTTCGCCAGTGCCAGCATTGCTGATTCAACATTATCAAACCATTGGTTTTTATCAAGACCCATTTTTTCTGCAAGAATACGTGCACGTTTAACCCTTCCATAACCCGCATTATACGATGCAATTGTAAACCACATACGATTTTGCAAGAGTATTGAGTCTTCGAATTTATTCCTCAAATAATTTAAATAACGAACGCCTGCATAAATACTGCTTTCTGCGTTATTCGCATCACTCACGCCCATTAATTCTGCCGTCTCTGGAATCAACTGCATTAAACCTTCTGCACCGGCATCTGAGTAAGCATTCGGGTTAAACCGACTTTCCTGAAACATTAATGCTGTTATCAAACGCCAATCAAAACCATATTTATCTGAATAGAGCCGTGTTATATCATCATATGGAGATAAAGAATTAAACATGGTTAACCTGTGCTTGCCAGACTTTTGTATTGGTGGTTTTTTAAAATATTTTGCATGTATTACATTATAATCTGCACCCCGGTATTCTTTTGCTATAAAAGTATTCAGTGCATTATTCAATTGCTGATCGTCTGTTCTTACTGCCCAACGATGTGCAAGTGGTTCGGACAAATTAAATAGTGATTTTAAACCTACCTCTTGCGAATATCCGGATTTTATCTGGTGGTTTCCTACAATTGATAAGTCATACATGCCAAGCGCAACCATTAATAATGTGCCTTCCATGTTTATACCAGCATCTGCCTTAACCAGTTCAAATTCCAGGCCTTGTTCCTTAAGTTGTAGCATATAATCCCAGTACGGACTGTCATGTGACAGGGTAATTCTTCTGCCAGCTAAATCACGAACATCGATAATCAAATCATTTTCTGTGTCACGACCAACAATAACCGGGCTTGCATAATTATAAGGCTCTGTATACTGAATCAGTTCGTCTTCACTTAATAAAATACTCGGCAAAGACGCTGCGATAACATCACCCTTGCCTTCTTTAAGTAAATCGAACATCTCTTCCTGTGAATTAGCCAAAACAACATCAACGCGTAACTTATGCTCTGATGCAAATTTCCTTAATAATTCATACTCAAAACCATACAACTTGCCTTTTTGCATGTAATAATGAGACGGGTTTGTATTTGTTATAATCCGCAGGATGCCCCTGTCTTTTATTAAGGAAAGATCTTCAAAATATACCGTCGCTACATTATGTGTAAGGTGTTGCTGATTTAAATACTGATTTAAAGTCTTATGTAATTCCTCAGCATTAGTTCTGACTGCCCAGGCCATATTTCTTTCACCCGACAAACTAAAATTTGCCTGTAGTTCAGAATTTGAAGGCAAATATGTATCAAGAAATAAACTATCGGCAACTGCCAAATCATATTGTCCCGTTTTAACGCGTTCCATCACTTCACGATACGAAACTGTTGGTGGTATTTCCTGCAGGACCATGCCCGTTTGCGATTCTGATTGTTCAACCAGCTTATTCCAAACAGGTGAAGATTTGTATGCGGCAACTTGTCGACCTGACAGATCTTCTATACGACTTATACGACTGTTATCAGATCGTTCAACTAATTTAAACGCTGCATTAGCCCAAGTATGGGTAAATTCGATTTGACCCTGGATACCAGCGGATAACCTTTGGCCCTGTGCTACAATAATATCTCCATTACCATTTATGAGTTCGGGTAAGAGTTCCCACTCGTTGTCGATATAGATCCAGTGTATATCCAGATCATTTAAGTTAGCAAATTCTTCAATCAAGCGTCGTTCTGTCTGACTAATAATGCAGGCACTTGTTTTTCTTTGCAAAAGAATACGCAGGGTACCGCGATCATTTATAGCTTTTAGATCGTGTGCTTTTTGTAATGAATGGAACGCCTCAGAAACATCAAACTGCTCATGAATAGCATCTGGTGCCTGACAAAAATCTTCGTCCGGATTTTTGTTACCAGGCTCACTAGCCTGGATCGAAATCGGGAATATAAGCACTAGGAGCAGGACTCTTAAACAAGAATCAAGTGTAAACGAGCGATTAATTTTCATTAAATTCATACTCGACCCCTTCAAACTGACTTAAACAGCTGAAATTCGGCGCAAATCATACCCTGTTCGATATTTATATTCTATATATAGTGGTAAAAAACACTAGGGGCTACAAGATGTAGAAATCAATCCTGTAGAGATATGAACATTATCACACACTATGTTGCAACGCAACATTTTGACATAAATTATAATCAATAATTCAATGATGTTGAATATAACTAATAACTTAATGATACTGTCAGTATGTATTTACTATTACGCTATACGTTACTATTATTGATTTCTTCTAAGCGCTCAGGTGTTCCAACATCGCTCCAATAGCCTTTATAATGTTGGCCACTAAGGCAGTTAGCCTGAGCAGACTGGTGCAATAGTGGTGCCAAAGGATATCGGCCTGGATTGCAGTTTCTGAAGAATCTCGGGTGATAAAGTCCTATGCCACTGTAGGTAAGTTTTTGAACGCCTTCATCTAATATTCGACCGTTCTCAATGACAAAATCGCCCTTTGGATTGTGTGGCGGATTATTTACCAAAACCAGATGGGCGTCAGAATCCAGTTGATGGGGTAATGACCGATAATCGAAATCGGTATAAATATCTGCATTGGTTACGATAAACGGTGAATCACCCAGCAAAGGCAGGGCCTTAATAATACCGCCAGCTGTTTCCAATGGCTCATCGCCTTCATCAGAATAGCGGATCCGTACGCCAAAATTCTCTCCTGTACCAAGGCTATCCTGAATCTGAACGCCCAGGCGACCTGTATTTATTACTATTGTTTCCATGCCAGCCGATACCAGAGCTTCTATCTGGTATATAACGAGTGGTTTTCCGGCGATCTCTAACAAAGGCTTGGGCACCTTATCGGTCAAGGGTCGCATACGTTCACCCCGTCCTGCCGCAAGAATCATTGCAAACATTTAGTTAGCCCTCCTCCAGTTCAGGAAGTATTGATTTTTCTATGAGCAGACATATTGGCGCCAACTCTTTATACGTTTGTTTCAGGTCTACAATATATGAAAGTGTTCGCGGGATATCTTTTAGAAAACCATGCTTGCCATCTCGATGTGACAAGCGTGCAAAAATACCACTTGCTTTGAGGTGGCGTTGCACGCCCATAAAATCAAACCAGCGTTGAAATTCTTTTCTTTCAAAGCCCTGATCAAAATCACACGCAGCAAGTTCATCCAGGTAGAAATCGACCCAGGCATTAATTTCGTCTTGCGGCCATTTGATATAACAATCTTTTAATAATGACGCCAGATCATAGCTAATAGGCCCATAAACAGCGTCCTGATAATCAATCACACCCGGATTATTTTCTTTGGTCAGCATTAAGTTTCTTGAGTGAAAGTCTCTATGTACAAATACCTGCGGCTGCTGTAGTGCATTTGTTACTAATAAATCAAACAATTCTTCAATAGAATTGTGTTGATCATTATTCAATTCGATCTTTAGATGTTTGCCTAACAGCCACTCCTTAAAGAGGTTCATTTCACGAATTAACAAAGATTCATCATAACTATTCAGTCCTTTTGCATCGCCCCGTGTTTGCATACAAACCAAAGATTTTATTGCATCGGAATAAAGCTTATTTACAGAAGCATGATTGAGTTTATCCAGATATAAATCATTACCAAAATCACTAAGCAATAAAAACCCCAGTTCTATATTCATATTATGTATGATGGGTGCATTTACATCACAGGCATGTAGTTTTTTTGTTATATTAATAAAAAGTTCACAGTCTTCCTGTTGCGGCGGGGCATCCATTACGATAAATGTTTTGTTATCCAGGGACAGGCGATAATAAAATCTAAAGCTCGCATCTTCTGATGCTGACTTCAATTCAAAGTCACTGGTATTAAGAATACCCTTTAACCAGTATTGTAATAATTCGATACGTTCTGACATAAAGATAGTTCAATATTTGACTGTTGACAGTCTATGATTTTTTAAGTTAAAGGTAAAAATAGTACTAAGCTATTTTTCAGAATCATCTTAATCTGGCATTATCTTGTTAAATTAACTCAAGGGGGATCAACTGGCACATGCTGGTTTCATGTTTATTTGTCTTGATTGGGCTCGCATTACTTATTTATGGTGCAGACATTTTTGTAAATGGAGCATCAAGTATTGCGCGTCAACTCGGGATATCACCATTAATCATTGGTTTAACCATTGTCGGATTTGCTACATCTGCCCCTGAAATAATTGTTGGCTCCATATCCGCCTGGCAAGGCAAGACATCCATCGCAATCGGCAATGCCTTGGGATCAAACATTACAAACATCGGACTGGTTCTGGGTATCAGCGTGCTTTTATTTCCAATAACTGTCGCATCAAACACAATAAAAAGAGAATATGGAATTATGTGTGTCGCCATCATCATCGCCCTGGTATTGATGATAGATGGTTATCTGAACCGTTTTGATGCATTGATATTGCTTATTGCCCTTATTGTATCAATAGTCTGGATAGTTTGGTTGGCAAAACAATCATCGGCCGATGATCCCCTTGAACAAGAATTTGTTCAGGAGCTCAGCAAGGCTGATTCATTAAATACCGCCATAATAAAACTACTAGTAGGTCTTGTATTGTTGCTGTCTGGTGCGGAGTCACTTGTTCGGGGTGCGGTGTTTATTGCTAAATATTATGGTCTTTCTGATCTTGTTATTGGATTGACCATTATTGCAATCGGCACAAGCTTGCCCGAACTTGCAGCATCGATAGCCAGCATAATAAAAAAAGAGGCCGATATCGCCATTGGCAATATTGTTGGCTCAAACATGTTTAATATGCTGGCTGTATTAGGTATACCTGCATTAATCAATCCCGATTATTTCGTTAGGGACGTATTAACAAGAGACTACCCTACAATGATTGGTTTAACTTTATTGCTTGGCGCTATGGTATTCATATCGAGCAAGGGTAAACTGATACGACCTGAAGGAGCGATACTATTGCTTTGTTTTATTACATATCAATATGTGCTGTTTTCACAAAGTATTGTGGTGACATAGATAATCCTGTAATCCTCAGTTGACCGACTCTAAATCATGCTTATGTGTTTCAAAATAGTACGTTATAGTGTGTTAGGTATTCACCCATTGTGTGAATCTGTCTATCCATTTGATTGCACGTTTTTCAGGCTCATTTGCTTGACAGCGAAAGCCTTACGTAGAATAACTATACGCGGCTTTATAGTTGGCGCAAATGAGCCTGAAAAACGCACACTCATACGTATCCAACTGAGGATTCTAGGATTATGAACGAAATGAGTCCTGACAAATTTAAAGCACTTGGAAAAGCGGTAATAGAGACCGAGCAATCAGCGCTTGCAGAATTAATTGATCGTATTGATGAAAAATTTGTTGCTGCCTGTAACACTATACTTCAATGTGAAGGACGTGTTGTGGTCATTGGTATGGGTAAATCCGGTCATATCGGAAACAAGATTGCTGCAACACTGGCAAGTACGGGCACACCCGCTTTTTTTGTTCATCCAGGTGAAGCCAGTCATGGCGATTTAGGCATGATAACGACCAAAGATGTTGTCATGGTGTTATCTAATTCCGGAGAGACGGATGAAGTAGTTGCATTATTGCCCGTTATTAAAAGACTAAATACTCCCATGATTGCATTAACTGGTAACCCGGACTCAACTCTGGCCCGGGCAGCAACAGTAAATATTGATGTTAGTGTTGGCAAAGAGGCATGCCCGCTTGGTCTGGCTCCAACGGCAAGTACAACAGCAACTTTGGCTATGGGTGATGCAATTTCAATTGCCTTGCTAGAGGCGCGGGGCTTTAGTGAAGATGACTTTGCCTTATCACACCCCGGTGGAATATTAGGCAGACGCTTGTTATTACATGTCAGTGATATCATGCACACTGGGAGAGAAATACCGAAAGTATTAGAAACCGCAGTGCTCAGTGACGCATTAGTTGAGATGTCTCAAAAAGGCCTGGGTGTAACCACCATAGTGGATGATGATGGAAATGTATCAGGTATCTTCACCGATGGTGATTTACGTCGTGCGCTTGATTCGAATATCAATGTGAAAACCTGTTGTGTTAAAGATGTAATGACCAAAAATGGCAAAAATATTACCGCTGACTCACTTGCTGCCTCTGCGCTTGCTCTTATGGAAACCCATCGTATTAATGCGCTGGTTGTTGTTGATGATCAAGATAAGTTAATTGGTATTTTGAATATGCATGATTTATTACGGGCACGAGTTGTATAAGTTCTATGGATAAAAAAACTTTTATGGAAAAAGCTGTTGATATCAAACTGGCTGTATTTGATGTCGATGGTGTGTTAACCAACGGCAAACTTATTCTTGGTGAAAGCGGCAATGAGTACAAATCATTTCATGTACGAGATGGACATGGACTGGTTATGTTACTGGAAGCAGGTTGCAAGGTTGCTGTTATAACAGCGCGTTCATCAAATATTGTTGCTGAACGAATGGCATCGCTTGGTATCAAATATATCTACCAAGGAGAAAAAGACAAAGGCGCCAGACTACAAAAGCTTATTGACGAGCTGGATCTTGAGCGTAAACAGGTAGCTTATGTTGGAGATGATGTTATAGATTTGCCGGCCATGATTAATGTAGGTTTACCTATTGCTGTCGCTGACGCACACCCTGAAGTTAAAAACAATGCTGACTGGATAACAGAGAACCGGGGCGGGCAAGGCGCTGTAAGAGAAGTCTGTGAATTAATCATGCAGGCCCAGGGCAAATTCGATGATCTAATCAAAGCGTATCTTTCCACCTGAATATTAATAACCATGTTCAATAACTAAGAGGCTATTCGGTAATAATGAATCGAAGCGAAACTGTTCCTTTTCGAGTATATTTTTTTGCCCGATTAAGGCGAATAGTTAATCTATTTAACGAAATCGCGCATAAAAATAGGCCGAATAAGGGACGTTTGCAGCCGGTTCACTTATTACCGAACAGCCTCTAGATACTTCTATGTTTACCGGCAGATGGAAACTGGCGCTCATCCTGATAATTGCGGCTGGATTCAGTTACTGGGCTTTGGAAAAGCTGACCGAAGATGATATATCAAAGCTAAGTAAACTGGCACACTATCCTGACTATTACATGGAAAATTTCACTACCTTAACAATGAATCAGGATGGCACCCCCAAGAATCGTCTAAATGCCCTTTATATGGCCCATTATCCCGATGATAATACAACCGAACTACATGAGCCCGAACTCGAGATATTTCGTCAGGACAAGCCTCCTATAATTGTCAATGCAGATAAGGGCTGGGTAACGTCAAATAACGAAGTTATTCTGTTAACTGGAAGTGTATATCTACATCAAAATGATGAGTCTGGAGAACTCAAACTTGAAGTAATAACCGAAGATGTTCGTATACTGGTTGATCAAAAATATGCGGAAACAGACAAACCTGCTACTTTGATCAGTAAACGTTCAGTAGTTAACTCAATTGGAATGCGCGCTTATCTACAAGAACAGCGAATGGAGTTTCTTAGTAATGTACAAACTACAATTGAACCAAGACAAGCGCCTTAAGCTATTATTAGCTTTAATTATTGCATCTGTAATAAATGTTGCGTTTGCCCTGTCTACGGACAAGCAACAAGACATAGAAATTGAAGCAGACACCGCAGAAATGGATGATATTAAAGGGATCACTATCTATCGAGGTGATGTTGTAGTCACTCAAGGGAGTATCCGGATGACCGGACACACCATGATAGTTCACTTCACTGAAAACGATGATATGGAGCTCGTCATTATGCAGGGGGAACCGGCAACCTATCGTCAACTACCGGATGATAGTAAAGTGTATGATGAAGCAGAAGCGTTACAAATGGAGTATTATGCCTTAAAGGATTATGTCATATTGATCGATGAAGCTCTGGTCACACAGGAGGGGCTGCGTTTTAGTGGCAGCCGTATAGAATACGATACCGTCCTTAGTCAGGTAAAAGCCAAGGGGTCAACCAGAACCACCAAGGATAAAGATGATGATACCAGCAAGAAAAAAGATGGTCGTGTCAAAATAACAATCAAAAAGAAAAAACAAGAGTAATAATATAAAGGGACAGGAACACTTGCATTCAATCAACTTTTAAAGTGCATTAATAACAACAACTCTTTAATAATATAAAGATTGTAGTTAGCTAATGCCTTTCTATGCATATCGCTATGAGCATTTTATCTGTACGTCATCTCTCGAAATCCTATCGATCAAGAAAGGTCGTAACGGATGTGAGTTTGTCAGTTCAAAGCGGTGAAATTATTGGCTTGCTTGGTCCTAACGGTGCCGGCAAAACAACCAGCTTTTACATGATCGTGGGTCTGGTGCCATCTGATAGCGGCACAATACACCTTGACAATCGCGAAATTAGTCGACTAAGCATGGATGAACGATCACATCTTGGTCTGGGTTATTTACCACAAGAGGCGTCGGTATTCAGAAAATTGACGGTTGAAGAAAATATCATGGCTATACTCGAAACACGTTTGTCAAATGATCACTACAAGGCAAAACAACGTCTGGAGTTATTACTACAAGAATTTCATATCGCCCACCTCAGGAATAACCTGGGGATGAGTCTTTCAGGCGGGGAGCGTCGACGTCTCGAGATAGCGAGGGCACTTGCCTCAGAGCCTCATTTTTTATTACTTGATGAACCCTTCGCGGGCATAGATCCTATTTCAATCAATGATATACAACGCCTGATCCATCGTCTCTGCGATCATGGAATTGGAGTATTGATTACCGATCATAACGTCCGCGAAACGCTTGGGTCCTGTGATCGTGCCTATATTGTGAATGACGGCAAAATTCTTGCAGAGGGATCACCAGAACAAATTTTAAATAACGAACAAGTCAGAGATGTTTATTTAGGAAAACAATTTTCACTGTAAACACATTTCCACTCGGGATTAATTCAAACATATGAATTTTAATCTAAACTTAATATTATGAAACCATCATTACAATTAAAAATCGGTCAAAGTCTGACAATGACTCCTCAATTACAGCAGGCGATCCGTCTGTTGCAATTATCCAGTATTGAACTACAAGCCGAAGTTCAGGATGCATTGGAATCCAATATGATGTTGGAAATGGATGAGGGAGAATCTGAACAAAATACTTCTAATGAGGTATCGAACAAAACTGCGGAATTAAAATCAGAAACAGATTCTTCCGAAAAGATAACGGATATGAACCAAGACAAAATACCGGATGATCTTCCCATTGATAGTGGCTGGGAAGATATATATGACAGTACGCCCAGTTATACAAATGTAAGTGCTAATATTAATGGATATGACGGTTTTGAAAACCAGGATACCAGGGGGAAAACACTACACGAACACCTTGAATGGCAACTTAATCTGACACCAATATCAGATACCGACAAGGTAATTGCAATGACCATCATTGATTCACTTGATGATGATGGTTATTTAGCTGGAACGCTTGAAGACATATTGGCGGCCGTTGATGATGATCTGGAAGATGTTGGCATTGATGAAATTGAAGCTGTTTTAAGAATGATTCAATCCATGGATCCTCCCGGTGTTGGCTCAAGAGATATCAAAGAATGCCTCCGTTTACAGTTAAATCAATGTGCGCCAATCACATATAGATTAGAAGAAGCAAAAATGCTCGTTAATAATTATCTGGATCTACTCGCTGCTCATGACTACAACCAGCTTATGCGAAAGATGAAGCTGGATAAAGAAGAGTTAACAGATGTCGTTGGTTTAATTCAGTCCATGAACCCCCGGCCTGGCAACCAGGTCAGTGATGCCTATACTCAATATGTAATCCCTGATGTTTATGTTAAAAAAGTAAAAGGCGTGTGGAAGGTTGATCTAAATACAGATTCAATACCGAGCCTTAGAATAAATTCTGCATACGCAAATATGATTCGCCGCGCAGATAATAGTGCTGATAACAACTCCCTTAAATCACATTTACAAGAGGCACGTTGGTTTATTAAAAGTTTACGTAGTCGAAGTGAAACGTTGTTGCGTGTTACAACTTGCATTGTAAAGCGGCAGCGCGCATTTCTTGAGTATGGTGAAGAAGCGATGAAACCACTGGTATTACATGATGTAGCGGAGGCACTGGATATGCATGAATCAACTATTTCCCGTGTTACAACGCGTAAATATATGCATACCCCACGCGGTATCTTTGAACTTAAATATTTTTTCTCCAGCCATGTTAGCACCAATTATGGCGGTGTTTGTTCATCAACAGCCATACGTGCCCTGATAAAAAAACTGATAGGTGCTGAAACACCTGATAAACCACTGAGCGACAGTAAGATTGCAGCAATATTGGAAGACCAGGGAATTAATGTTGCAAGAAGAACTGTTGCAAAATACAGAGAAGCTATGGCTATACCACCATCAAACGAACGGAAAAGGCTTGCCTGATTAGTTGACACTAAAATATATGAAAGTAATTAAAATATACAAATAAAATTGAAAAATGAAGTCTTTCCATAACGTTATCGGCCAACTAAACCCAATGCAAGGATGTACCAAAACCCGCCGACAGCGGTTGGAAGCGCGAGGGAAATCACGTTTTTCACGCGCTGAACTGACAAAGGCTTATAGATGGTACTTTGTCAGCATCAATTAAATAACAATAATAGATTTTGTCAGGAGCAAATTATGCAAATTACTGTTACAGGTCATCACATTGAAATTACTGACTCATTAAAATCATATGTAGAAAATAAATTTGAACGATTAGAACGGCATTTCGAAAACATTACTAATATTCATGTTATCTTGAGTGTAGAAAAAGAACGCCAAAAAGCTGAAGCAACAATTCATGTTAATCGTGGCAAGATTTTTGCGGATAACGAACAGGAAGATATGTATGCTGCTATAGATGTACTAACAGACAAGCTGGACAGGCAGATTAAAAAACATAAAGAAAAATTAACTGATCATCATCGGGGAGCAGGCAGTTTAAAAGATCAGAGTGTTGATTAACTTCGAACGCCTTTTGTTCTTTTTTACTAATATCTTAGAAGCATGAAAATTTCAGATATTTTATCGCCTGAGCGTGTCTTTCAAGACGTGGACTGTCATAGTAAAAAGGATGCGCTGGATATATTGGCAAAAACTATTGCTAATTCTGATAGTTCAACGTCACAAACTGAAGTTTTTGATTGTTTAATTGCTCGAGAAAGGCTGGGAAGTACCGGCGTGGGTAATGGCATCGCAATACCACATGGACGCCTGAAACATGGTAATAAAACAATAGCCGCATTTTTACAACTTGATACCAGTGTCGACTATGATGCTGTTGACAAAGTCCCGGTCGACTTGCTCTTCGCATTGATCGTGCCGGAAGATTCAACAGATGAACACCTGCAAATTCTGGCAACACTGGCTGAAATGTTTAGTGATCCTGCAATTGTCAGTAAACTGAAGAAATCAACTACATCAACGGAAATCTACTCGATATTGACAGGTTGAAATTATGGCAGGAATCACTAACCAAATAAGTATAGAAGATCTCTACAATATTCATCATGAGAAATTAAAGCTTGAATGGATAGCAGGACAACAAGGGGCCAAGCATGCCATTATTCGAGACGAAAAACCCCCACCAGAAAAAAAATCGTCTAAAAAGAAAACCAGTAGCAAAAAAAAACAAAAGGCCACAACTAAATCATTAAGCAGCCTTTCACTGATCGGTCATTTAAATCTGATTCACCCTCATCAGATACAGGTTATTGGCAATATGGAAACCAAGTATCTTGAAGGATTAAGAAATATTTCAATGCAAGATGCGATTATCCAGTTATATCGTAGTAACCCGGCATGCGTCATTGTTTCAGATGATTGTGAAGTGCCAACTTTACTCAAACGTAAAAGCAATGAACATAGTATTCCGTTATTTTCATCGCCAATAAATGGTGACAAGCTGGCTGATGTACTGCATTACTTTTTGACTAATATGTTTGCTGACATGCTGACGCTACATGGCGTTTACATGGAAATTATGGCAATTGGCGTACTTATAACAGGACCAAGCGGAATAGGAAAAAGCGAGCTCGCGTTAGAGTTAATTTCACGTGGACATCGCTTGATTGCAGATGATGCACCACTTTTTTCAAAAATTACCCCGGACATTATCAATGGTGCCTGCCCAAAAACATTGCAGGACTTTCTCGAGGTCAGGGGACTGGGCATCATCAATGTTCGTCAATTATTCGGTGACAATGCAATCAAGAAAAATAAATACCTTAAATTGATAGTACAGTTACAACCTATGGATAAGCAGAGCCTGCTATCAATCGATCGTCTTGAAGGTAGCTATAAAACACGTAATGTTCTGGATATGGATGTACCCGAAATAACATTACCTGTTGCACCTGGTCGTAACCTTTCCATCATGATGGAATGTGCCGCACGAAATTATATTTTACGTGACAGTGGTTATAATGCGTCAGAGATATTTGCAAAACGACAAAAACGACTAATGGATTCAGGCGAATAAAAACATAGAAACCTGAGTTGAACGACCATGAGCAAAAATAATGCGTTGTAATATGAAAACTTACACTATATTTAGTCTTCACTTTATGGGTAAGTTCGCCTACTCGCTTGATCACACATTTTTCAGGCTCATTTGCTTGACAACAAAAGCCTTACGTAGAATCGCTGGTTTTTGCTCCTGCAAAACCAGCATACCGTA
>CAYMPA010000008.1:0-40769 GCA_964392105.1 uncultured Enterobacteriaceae bacterium | reverse complement strand
AATGGTGGCCAGGGACAGAATCAAACTGCCAACACTGGACTTTTCAGTTTGGAAATTAATTATTTACTAACGATTAAAACAGTTACTTACGGTGCATTCCTGTACTAAATAGTTGTTCAATCATGGTTAACTGATACCTCAATGTACTTCAATTTGGTACAGGGATGTCTCAATTAAATGTTAAGTTGAAGTCGCCGTTGAGGTGCTGGAGAATTTGTTACCAATGGTCTTAGTTGTTCTCATATTGTTCCCATTTGTATTTATTAATCATTCTTTTGTGTGATTAATAAATCAACAATTGCAATTACAAATAGTGATATAGCAAGAAGAATCAATGCGGAGCGATTTCTTACTTCACCGATATGCGACTCCATGTTTTTATAAACTTGTCTTAAATCAACATAGACACATAACACACCATAATCCTGTTCGCCAAGAATTATAGGGGCTTCAAACTTTTGTATCCCTAGACCGGTCTCTTTAAGTTTGCCCCACTCTGTAAAGTAGAATCCTCTATCATCTTCAATGTGAATATAGGTCGCTTCAGGCCATTCCTTTACTGATTGTTTAATAATGGCATCACTTGTTCTAGCGTCATTTAAAACAACTGATTCTGATACGATATTTGCAAGTAATGTTGTAGCGAGCTGTGTTGCGCTATGAATATCACTTATTAGATATTCATTATCCAGTTTTCGGGTTGATTCGCCAGAGATATATGCACCTATTAAGGTCCCGAAGAAAATAATGAATGTAACTTTTGACCAAAGAGGTGGTTTTATTCCAAGCATTTCGTATCACTTCAAATTTAGAATCTTAATATTTTCGAGTTTTTCAACAGAATACAGCGTGAGCGGACATTTGGCTAAATATATTGAACAGGTACTTTCGGTCAGAAACGAACATTCAAATCAAACTGAAATTTCTGAACGTCAGCTATCTAGTCTTGCCCCGGTTTAGTGGACACATCTAAATTGACCTAGAGTTAAAGTCAGGAGGCGTGTCATGGGTAAAACAAGAAAATACAAGCGGTATAGTCCTGAGTTCAAGCGAGAAGCATTAAAACGAGCAGGTGAAGATGGCACACCGGATAAAGAAGTATGCGAAGAGCTTGGAATTAGTAGTCGTCAGCAAAGACGATGGCGAGATGAATTCAGATTATTAGGCGATGATGCCTTTTCCGGTCAAGGCCACAGTCGTGATGGGGAAGTGACTCAATTGAAACGGGAACTGGCCAAAGTCAAACAGGAACAGGATTTGTTAAAACATGCGGCGTTGTACTTTATTTGGCCATCGTGATGGATCTCTATTCACGTCGAATTGTTGGCTGGTCAATGGAACAATGATAAATCGGCATTTGGTCATTGGTGCGCTAACGATGGCATTAGATTCTCGTATGCCAGAGGGTCAGTTGATCCTTCATTCTGATCGAGGTACACAATATACGAGCGATGACTTTCGCGACCAGCTCGTTAAGCATGGCATCCAATGTAGTATGAGTGGTCGTGGTAACTGTTATGATAATGCAGTGGTAGAAAGTTTTTTTGGATTATTGAAGCGTGAGTGGGTTAACTGAGTGCGTTACCGAACGAGAGATGAAGCACGAGCAGATATATTCGAATACATTGAATGCTTCTATAATCGTAAACGTATTCATGGTTATATAGGAAATATCAGTCTGGTAGATTTTGAGAAACAGACAAACGGACTTAACCAGTGGTCCACTTTTTTGGGGCAGAACCAATCTGACAATAGCGGAAGTTCACATCCTCACAGAAATGTAGTCTGTATCTGATTGCGTTTAGATTTAGACTAGTTTGGTGCCATCTGTATTGGTAGAAAACAGTTTAATATGGTTACAGCATAAATGAAAACATTGTCACACTACATTCATTAATTCTGTCTCAAATATTCTTTTGCCTCTGATAAAAACAGTGGTTTGGCATAATAATATCCTTGAGCATAGGAACAATCCATCTCTATGAGTTTCTCGATGTCTTCTTTGTTCTCTACACCTTCTGCCACAACTTCCAAGTCCAGCGCCTTGGCAAGACCGATAGACGCTTTAACAATTTGCATACTGTCATGATCATAGAGCATATTACTGACAAAACTTCGATCGATCTTGATGTCATCGACAGGAAACTTCAGCAAGTGGCTCAGGCTTGAATAACCGGTACCAAAATTATCTAATGACACTCGAAATCCTAGATCCCGCATATCAATTAAAATATGCTGTGAAATTATCGGCTCCTTAATCAACGAAGTTTCCGTGACTTCTAGTTTAATGCATGCAGGATCAACCCCTGCATTATTGAGAATGTTAGCAAACTGCATCGTATCTTCCGCTTTAACCAATTGACGGGCTGATAAGTTAACACTGATAAATAGTGGTGCTTGTCTGGAAGTGTTGTGAGAATCCTTTAACAGCGTATTAAGATCACGGCAGGCCCTCTGCAAAGTCCAGATACCAAGGGGAAGAATCTGATCGGTTTCCTCCGCAATGTCCAGGAATTGCATTGGGGACATCAATCCATGTTTCGGATGGAACCAACGATTAAGCGCCTCAAAGCCAACCAGTCGTCCATCCTTGATTGATATTATTGGCTGATAATGGAGTTGAAATTCATCTCTCCCGATTGCCTCTTTGATGTCCGATGCAATGCGAATATGCATTATTAAATTTTTCTGTGTCTTGGAAAAATCTCTATCCGACTTTTTGTCTGTTTGTTGAGACGTAAACTGATCACCCCGTGTAAGCCTATGATGGGTATCCCTGAACCGATTCAAAACTAAGCGTAGTAGATGCCCAATTATCGGATCCACATTGGTGAGTTTCGATTTGATCAAATCACGAGAAATGCTAACTACTTGTGTTTCCTCAATGGTTTTAACTGTCGCTATGCGTGGCTTTTTATCAATAAGTGCCATTTCTCCAAAGAGATCACCCCTTCCGAGTACGCTTACTCTAAAAAATTCATTTTCCTGAAGTGTTGATACCTCAACTTTACCACTCTCGATAAGGTAGGCGCAGTCTCCTTCATCACCCTCTTGGAAGATTATATCCCCAGGTTGATAGGTAATGCGTTCGAGCCCTTCAAACATATCTTTCTTCTGATGTGTTCATGTAAAAGAAAAGACCAGTTCTTTCATAATGTATTTAATCCCTTTGATTTACGATGCTAGCAGTTCAAGATTTTCTTTAATTATAGTCTTAATAGGAATAGCAGATACTCTACCAGGGAGAAAATAAATCTAGATGACTATCTAGCTTGTTAATAAACGTAGCTAATGTCCTCTTCTGGTCGCCGTATTAACCAGACACTCATTGAAATTGGATGACTGACTCATCATTGCCTGAAACGGACCCAAAGTTAAATGGTGGCCAGGGACGGAATCGAACCATCGACACAGGGATTTTCAGTCCCCTGCTCTACCGACTGAGCTACCTGGCCTTCGTTTTAAGACGAGATTTTCTATTTTTTATAACTTACTAACCAAAGCCCTAAGTTACTCGGTATATCCTTATACCTCGCTAACGGCACGGCTTCGGACTCCTCGGCAATTGCTCCTGTATAGCTCTATCTCCTGCACACCCCCCTCAAGTGGGCTATTTTCAGTACCCCCTTGAGGGGTATACCGAGGTCCATGCAGTCGTGTCCACAGCTCTGACTTACACCTACCATGGTGTTCGCTCTTTCGAGCAGCTTATGCTGTCTAAATTCATTCCCGATGAATTTGTCAGACAACTGCGAAAGCTTCGCTTTCGGTTTGACTTTACCTATATACCTGGCCCAATGCCTTTGATGGGCAAAAAAGACGCGTATTAAACCGATATAGACGGATTTCGTCAAGTTGGGGTTATTTCCCAGGTTCTACATATTCTTTGGGCTTTTCAGAACCCTCGCCAAAGAAAAACTTTTCCATCTCTTCTTCAAGGAATTTACGGGCTTTGGGCTCGATCGGTGTCAACCGATACTCGTTTATCAGCATGGTCTGATGACTCATCCACATTTGCCACGCTTCCTGAGAAGCCTGTTCATAGATACGTTTTCCCAATTCGCCCGGATAGGGCAAGGTCTTTAGCCCATCTGCTTCTTTACCAAGCTTTATACAATGTACTTTACGATTCATTCAAACACCCTCTTACTTTTATTTAAATCTTTCAACATGGACAAAACAGGTGCTGGAAATCCCAAACTGCTATCTGTATCGGGATTAATCCAGATCGATATACCTGTATCATTTATCTTGTTTGTCTGTCCTTCTATGCTGATATGAACAGGTTTAATCATCAAATGAAAATGGCTAAACGTATGTTTAAAACCCTTATATTCAATTTGTTGTTTAATATTAAAACCATACTGTCTTTTTATTTTACTTGCTATTGATTCATCAGGCGAAAATTCGGGAAAACACCATAACCCACCCCAGATTCCACTTGGCGGTCGTCGTTCTAATAACACTTCTCCCTTTTTGTTTTCAATAATTGCAAATATCGTTTCCCGTTTTGGTAACTTTGTCTTTGGTTTCGACCCTGGAAAATCATGTTGCTTCCCCGTTTTCCTGGTGAAGCAATCTTTGGTCAATGGACAATGATCGCAATCCGGATTGCGACGGGTACAAATAGTCGCACCCAGATCCATAATAGCCTGTGTATAGTTCCCAACTGATTCAGCAGGAGTATGTGATTCTGCATATGACCAGAGTTGATCTTCAACATTTTTTTTTCCGGGCCATCCCTCAACACAATGATAACGACTTAATACACGTTTCACATTACCATCGAGAATCGGGTATCGTTGCTCACAAGCCAACGACAGAATTGCACCTGCGGTAGATCGACCTATACCCGGCAAGCCCCTCATTGTATCAAAGGATAATGGAAAATCACCGTTATATTCTTTCGCAATTATATTGGCTGTTTTATGTAGATTTCTTGCTCGAGCGTAATAACCTAAACCAGTCCAGTGATGTAACACGTTATCCAATGTTGCATTGGCTAATGCTTCTACATCAGGAAACTGTTTCATAAAACGTTCAAAGTACGGAATTACGGTTACAACCTGGGTTTGTTGTAACATGATTTCGGAAACCCAGATTCGATATGGCGTTTGTTCAAGCTGCCAAGGGAGATCATGTCGACCATGCTTGTTGAACCATGCAAGTAACTGATCTGAGAATTGATCACCTAACATCACTTTGAATGATTAAAATATTTTATCGAATATGTCTTTGATAACCTTATCCTGGATATCTTTTACAGGATCTTGTGGTTGCGATTGTTGTTGCTCTGGTGTTGTTTCGGGTGGCTGTTGTGGTGCAGATTGTTTATTCTCAATACCAATCTTTTCAAAAACTTTATCCAGAACCGCTTTTTTAACGATTGTTTCAGCGATTGCACCGACGTCAGGCTTACAGTTTTTTTCAACCAACTTCCCTCGACATTTTATTGGTACATCATGGCCACCGAGGTTAAATGTTTTTCCTCCCTGTTCTACACGCGCTGCATCTGCTTTTGCAACTAATAAATATTTCCATGTTTCATCATGAAGATTTAATAACATCCCTTTGCCTGTAACACTAAAACCGGTACCCAACATTAATAAATCATGGTTATCAATAATTCCATTATGAATATCCAATGTAGCCGTTAATTTATCAAACTCGGTTTTCTCTCCTGGATTTACATCACCGAAACGTTTTGTTTCAATCATAATCTCAACCTGATGCAAAACATTTTTGACATCAACACCAATCAATGTGCCTTTTTCAAATAGAATATCGCCTTTACCAGATAAAGTACTACGCAATGTATTAATGTCAGCACCTGTTGAAGACAATGCCAGATTTATACTGCCTGTCCCCTTAAGATTAGCCGCTCCTGCGATGTCATTTAACAAGGGTTCGGCTTCTACATTTTTCAAATTTGTATTCATAAGCAACTTCGGTGTTTTCCCTGTCGCATCAAGATGAATATCACCTGCATAGGTTCCTTTATAAAGTTTTGCTGCGACTGGTGCTAATTTAATTTCACCTTTATCTGCACGAATACTGAGTTCCAGATCAGACAGTTTCGCATTGGAGATAACAAATTGCCCCATGACAAAATCACCGTTTATTTTCAAAGCCTGTAGAGTTTCAACCGGTATTTTTGTAACGACACCTGCCGCAACGGCTTCAGGGGTTGCTGCTGCTTTCTTTTTAGCATTTGTTTGCGGTGGTAGATAACGATCCGCATTTAACATATCAACGCCCAGTCCAAATTCGAGATCCAATGGTGAAACGCTCTTAAGATTAATATCACCTTGCAATCGTGTGTCATCCAGTTCTGCCTTGATCTCTTTCAGAGAAAGGCTTGATTTTGTTCCGGAAAAGGCTGCTGCTAAAGCAACGCGTTTTAACACTTTCGGATCAGCTGTCTTGGGCACATCCTTATTCAGGGTTTGTAAGAGTTGTCGTAAATCAAATGGGGCAGTCGCAAGTTGTCCTGAAAGAGCTGGTTCGGTCTTGAATTTTGTTACTTTGACTGTACCTTTTACATCAAGACCCAGTCCGTTTACTTGTAAGCCACTTAGATTAAAAATCTCCTTATCCAGGTTGACCTCTGAATCAGCTTTGACGATTAATTTCACAGGCGAGTTAGGAATATTTTTACCCGAAAAAACAGCCTCCAGAGATAATGGCTTTAGATTAAGCTTGCTTGTATTGCCATTAATCCCTGTATTGATATTGATTGATTTTAAAACCTGCGCGAGATCACCCTGACCCAGGACAGTTAGTAATGGCTTCGGGTTTTTACTGGTAAGTATAAACTTACCATTCATGTTGCCATTGGTTTTCTGGATGTTTTTTCCTTCCAGATTGCCATTAACCTTTAACCCCAATGCATTCATATCCAGTGATGGTAAGTTTATATTTCCGGACGCAGTGTCTACATCAAAACGCGTTTCAAGACTAAAGTCTTTTTGTTTAAGCTTACTGAGATCCTTCGCCATATCAGCTAGCGGACTCTCCTTGGTTTGCAAACTTCCAGCTACTCGTATAATCAGAGGGAGATCAGGCCCCTTTACTTTTAACTCACCACTATAGGCCGGTTTATCTGATGTAAACTGTCTGGCTTTTAATGTGCCTGCTGTTGTCATACCCAGCGCCTTAATCGACAATGTTGGCATAGTCACTGTGTTTGTCTTTGAGTCAGTATTGAACTCTGTTTCAACAGAAAACGTCTTTGGTGCTGAGGAAAGTTGTTTTTTAAGAGAGGCTATATCCTCTTTGCCCTTTCCCGATAACCGGGCAGCGATTGATATCAAGAGGGGAAGATTCTTGCCACTGGCCTTAAGTCCACCGCTGATTGCTGGCGCATCAGAATTGATTTGTTTGCCATTTACTTTACCTGCCGTTGTCATGCCTAGCGCATTAATGGATAGACTGGGGATATCAACCGTCCCTGCTTTTATATCAATATCAAAATCCGTTTCGATATCAAATGACTTTGGTGCAGAGGCCAGTTGTTTTGAAAGCGACTTTATATCCTGTTTGCCGTCCCCCATAAATTGCGAGGCAATTTTAATTAACGAGGGTAAGTCTGGGCCACTGGCCTGTAATTTACCTTTTGCGGCAGGCGACTCTGACTTCACATTACGCCCATATATTTCCGAATTAATTTTATTTCCAAGAACATTGATATCCAGTTTATTAATATCGATATCATTTCTGTCCATATTTACATTAAAGGATGTACTTATATCGAATCTCTTGTCTGACATTATTGCCAGTTGACTGGCGAGTGGTTCTATTTCAGCAATCTTGAACAGTTGAGGTAAATCTTTTCCTTTAACATCAATAGTGCCGGTAACTTCCGGCTTACCAGAAAGTATCTCTGAGGCTTGTATTTGACCTTTCACCTGGGTATCGAAGGCGGTCAGATCAAGCGTATTGATTTGAGCCGTCTCCTTATCAAGATCAACATTAATTTCTGAAGTCAGTTTTATTAAGGCTTTCCCACCCGGGATTTCCTTACTCTTGACGTTTGCCTCTAACAGCATCGGTTTTAATGTCAGAATATCGCCGCCACCCTCATAAGCGACAGTTCCTTTAAATTGAATCGCCGCAGAGAGTTCAGGTTTCGAGGCTGATGCACTCAAGGTCGCCGTAATATCGATAGGATCGCCCAACTTCAATTCACCCGTTCCAATATTGGCATTGGTAATCTTATATTCCACGCCTTGCTGCATGTCGCGCCAATGAATATTAGCGTTCTTGATATCGATGCCGCCAAGAACCAGCGCGGTCAATGGCATACCTTGATTACTTGCTTTAACTTCATCTTGCGGTTTGACCAAATCATCCCAGTTGGTAACACCTTCAGCATTCCTGACAAGATTAACTGTCGCACCATGCAAGACCAGGGTATCCATTTCCAATTCTTTTCGAAGCAGCGGTAATAATTTTACACGTGCTTTAATAACATTAGTTTTTAAAAACGGCGTATCACCAAAACCACTGGCATTACTTAATCTAACGCCTTCGACATCGATTCCTAACCAGGGGTAATAACTAAGACTGATATTGCCATCGATACGAAAATCACGGCCCGTTTCTTTTTTTACTATATCGGTAATCGAGTCCTTATAATCATTCGGATCGAGATAAACCAATGTAATAACGACAGCGCCTATCGCAAGAACGGCTAAAATGCCAAGTCCAATAATTAATTTAATCAGTAATTTCATTTAATTCATATTCGTATCATTTATTTGATTTGTTTTTTAAGGCGTGCAATTGCAACCTTAACCTGTTCCGGTGCTGTACCACCGATATGATTTCTGGTAGAAACCGACCCTTCCAGTTTCAAAACAGCAAAGACATCATCTTTGATGACATCACTGAATTGTTGAAGTTCAGGCAATGTTAATTCAGGCAATGTTTTGTCATGTTGGATCGCATACTGGACTGTTTTTCCTACCACTTCATGGGCATCCCGAAATGGAAGTCCATTGATTACTAAATAGTCTGCAAGATCAGTTGCCGTAGCAAAGCCTTCCGCTGCAGCCTGGTACATGGCCTCGCTATTAACAGTAATCGTTGGCACCAATCCGGCATAAGCAATCAGACACATCTTTACCGTGTCAATCGCATCAAACAGTCTTTCCTTATCCTCCTGGTTATCCCGGTTGTATGCTAGTGGCTGCCCCTTCATTAAGGTTAATAATGCCATCAGATCGCCATAAACCCGGCCGGTTTTGCCTCTTACCAGCTCGGGAATATCTGGATTTTTCTTTTGCGGCATGATCGACGAACCAGTACACCAGGCATCACCAATATCAATAAATCCATTTGCCTGTGACATCCAGATAACCAGTTCTTCAGAAAACCGGGATAAATGCATCATGATCAAACTCGCACTGGCAGAAAACTCTATCGCAAAATCCCGATCACTGACCGAATCCAATGAATTTTGTGTGACACCATCAAACCCTAAAATTTCTGCCATATACTCCCGATCGATTGGATAGCTGGTACCCGCGAGTGCTGCTGCTCCTAATGGCAGACTATTTAGTCTTTTCCGGCAATCCTGCAGGCGCCACCGATCACGTAGCAACATCTCGGCCCAGGCCAGAAGATGATGACCAAATGTCACGGGCTGTGCCGATTGCATATGGGTAAAGCCCGGCATGATCGTATCCGTGTGCTCTGAGGCAAGCGTAACTAATTCGTTTAATGCTTGGTTAAGCTTTTCGCATATGAGATCGATCTCATCACGTAAATACAACCGAATATCGGTCGCTATCTGATCGTTTCTCGACCGCCCTGTATGTATTTTTTTACCGGCATCACCGATACGTTGTACCAATGCAGTCTCAATATTCATGTGAACGTCTTCAAGTGCGGTTAACCATTGAAACCGGTTAGCATTGATATCGTCCTCAATTTGCTCCAACCCACTGATTATCTGTTTACTTTCTTCTTTTGTAATCACGTCCACTTTTGCCAACATTCGCACGTGAGCTATTGAACCCATGATGTCATAATGGGCCAGGCGCTGATCATAGGAAACCGACTCTGTGAATTGTTCAACAAATTCATCGGTAGGAGCTGTGAATCTCCCGCCCCAGGGTTTTTCTGTATTATTTGAAGTCATATTCAATGATTTGATATTGATTCTTTTACAGTGGACAGTATAACTTATTGACTTAAGACCGTGCTATTTTCAGATGCGAAACCAAAACGGCCAAGATAAAACCAGCTTTCTGCCAAATTTTTGCAGCGTAGACGTCTTGTTTATTGTTGTTTTAAGTGCCGAATTACTCGCCATCGTCTTATCTCTCGCACAACCACTATATATAAACAATATATTGTTTGATCTGGCCATGAACTCTTTATTCATTCAGTGGATTGCCCTGACCTGTGTCGGTTTACTTTGTATATTTAGACGATATATCGCAACGCTCTCAGATCAACGTGCTGCCACATTTAGTTACCTATTGATACTATTAGTTTCATTAATTATTACCGAGCTCGCCTGGTGGTCGCTGTATGTCTATCCGAACAAAATCAGCCCTGATCAAAAATTACACGGCATTTTCCTGTTACGTTCAATGGGGATCTCAGCGATTGTTGGGGCTGTCGTATTAAGATACCTCTATGTACAACATCAGTGGCGAAAAAATATTGAGACTGCTGCAATTTCTCGCTTTCAAGCCTTACAGTCCAGGATACGACCTCATTTCTTATTCAATTGCATGAATACCATTGCCAGTTTGACACGCAAGGCACCAGATTTGGCTGAACAAGCAATTGAAGATTTGGCCGATTTGTTTCGAGCGAGCTTATTGGAACCCACTGAGTTGTATAAAATTACTGCAGAATGGAAGCTATGCCAGCACTATCTTCGTATAGAGGGGCATCGTTTGGGCGATCGATTACGTGTTGAATGGGATATTGAATCATTACCAGAAGACGCATTACTCCCTCCTCTGAGCCTTCAACCCTTACTCGAAAATACAATTAATCATGGAATAGAGCGATTACCGGAAGGCGGCACAATATTCATTAAAGGTGAATTGACAGATAATACGCTTAACATAAGTATCACCAATCCAATTCCCTCTGCTGATATTGAAGACACACATAAGGGGAATAAACATGCACAGGATAATATTCGACAACGACTAGCTACTGTCTTTGGAAAGGACAGTGATTTAATTATTGAAAGCAAGAATAATCAATACAGAATAAAACTAACACTGCCGTATAAACGCTATGAAAATATTAATCGTTGATGATGAAGCATTAGCGCGTGAAAGACTGCACGATCTTGTAATCGAACTGTATCCGGAGTCTGATATCGTCGAAGCTGCTAATGGTATTGAAGCACTGGATATGATTACTGAACATTCGCCGGAAATTATTTTATTGGACATACGCATGCCTGGAATGGATGGACTTGAGTTAGCGAATCATTTATTGAATTTTGATACACCACCCGCAATTGTCTTTACAACAGCCTACCAGGATCATGCCTTGAGTGCATTTAATGCAAATGCAGTTGATTATTTACTTAAACCGATCAGAAAGGAACGACTTAAAACTGCAATCGAACGTGCCACGATTATCAGCCAATCTAAACTGGAATTACTTAATAAAACTGAAGGTGTTTCTTCAATACGTACACACCTCAGTGCCATGATCCAGGGAAACATACAGTTAATTCCGATAGAGAATATCTATTATCTTAAGGCAGAACAAAAATACGTCACTGCTGCATGGCCAGGCGGAGAAATACTACTTGATGAACCACTGGTATCGCTCGAAACTGAATTTTCAAATTATTTTATTCGAATTCATCGAAATGCATTGGTCGCAATAAACCATATCGATAGTTTACGTAAAACGACTGAAGGGCTTCACGTAATTACATTATCGGATATACCAATAGAATTAGCAGTGAGCAGGCGACATTTTGCGGACGTCAAAAAAATAGTCAAACAGCATTGATGATTTCACGTGCTGCGGCGAGCAAAGCTAAACGCGCTATAACACCGTATGTGTAAAAGCGGTTTTGATGACAATCTGGATCCTGATTTGGATCTGGTGAAATACAACAATCGTCAAATGCTAATGGCTCAAAACGCATACCCGGGGCATTCAGGTTCTGGCTTGCTGAACGCTTGGCATGCACGCGATAAAAACCGCCTACGACTTGATGATCCAACATATAGACCACCGGTTCAGCAACGGTCTCTTCTTCCCCCCAGGTTTCATGCGTATACACACCTTCCTGGATAATTACCTGACTGACTTTTTGTCCTTCCTTGGTCGTCGCCATTCGCGTACGTTCTTTACGATTTAATGCAATGATCTCGTCCGAGCTGCGTACAGTCATCACACCCATGCCATATGTCCCTGCGTCTGCTTTCATCATGACAAATGGTTCGCAATTAACATTATGTTTATCATATTTAGACTGTATAGCTTCCAGCAGTGCATCAATATTTTTTGATAAACAATCAATGCCGTCATGTTTCATGAAATCAACTTTACCGCAGTTGCGAAACATGGGATCGATTAACCATGGGTCAATATCGATTAAATCAGCAAATTCCTGCGCTACTTGTTGGTAAAAGGTAAAGTGATCAGATTTAAGCCGAGATGACCAGCCGAGACTGGTTGGTGGCGTTATTTTCTGTTTGATACCATTTAATATTTCAGGTTTACCAGTAGCAAGATCATTATTCAGTAAAATCAAGTCTGGATCGAAACTATCGATTTGTATGCGATCCTGATCTCGATAGATGGGTTCAAGTAATACAGAACGTGAAGCTTCAAGATTAATACGAGCAGGTGTACCAGGTTCCGGATTTAAACTTCCTATCCGTGTTTCAAAGCCTGCCTTTTCAATTATCGATTGAAGACTGGCAATATTCTCCAGGTAAAATAAATTACGTGTATGTTTTTCAGGAATAATTAGTATCCTGTCAACAGGAGTATCAATATGCTCGACGGCCATCTGTACCGCATGTATGCATAGTGATTCAAATGATGGGTTCAGATTGTTAAATCCGGCAGGAAATAAATTGGTATCAACAGGGGCTATTTTATAACCCGCATTTCGTATATCGACTGAGGCATAAAACGGGGCCTGTGTTTCCCGCCAGGCATTCCTGAACCAGGCCTCAATTGAAGCCTGGCTATCAAGCATTAAACGTTCCAGATTCTGGAAAGGACCGGTTAATGCGGTTGTCAAGTGTGGAACGGTCACAGTTTCATTCATAGTAAAAAACAGATATTAATCAGTATAGTGATTGTACATGGTGTTTATGACATATTGGTATTTAATGCCTTTATTTCAAGTCTCCCCAAAGCTGTTGTGCGTTACTTAAGGCACTGACTACGGCTGTCTCCGTTCTTAGTATTCTTGGGCCCAATCCGATTGGAATGTATCCTTTTACTTTGGCCTCATTTATCTCAATATCACTAAAACCACCCTCAGGCCCAACCATTAACGTTAAATTATTATTGTCTACTTCGGTTGCCGACATTGATTGCTGGCTGCCTGGATGTAATATTATTCGTGTTGTAGATTCATCTGAATTCAGCCATTCACGATATGTAACCGGGGTCAGAAGTCGCGTTAACCGGTTTCTACCACATTGTTCAGCGGCACTAATTATTATGTTTTGCCAATGTGTTAATTTATTCTTTATGCGGTTACCTTGTAATTTCACATTACTAAATTCAGAGATGACAGGGGCTATTTTATTTACACCAAGTTCAACAGCTTTTTGAATTGAAAAGTCCATATGTTGGCCTCGTGCTATTGCAAGGCACAGGGTAATATTTAAGGGTGATTCATTCTCGACTTGACTGGAAGTCCTTATTTCTAACTGGACGGTTTTTTTTGTTAATCCAATAATTTTCGAGTCAAATTCATAACCGGAATCATTAAATAACTTTATTGAGTCACCAGAGCGCATCCTGAGCACTTGAGATATATGGCGTGCCTTATCTTGCGGTAAAAAAATAGTTTCACCAGAAGATAATGCCCGATCAATGAAGAGTCGTGGAATTCGCATTATTATATTTTGAACTTGTATGATTATACCTGTGTGCCTGGAGAACCCGTATATTTAAGAAACTCTGACTTAAATATCAGTCAAGCAGGCAATTCACTTTCTGTTATTATAATCCTAGATTCCGCAATTGACTGTGATTTCAACCGCTACGAGTAAGTATTAACATTATGGTTACAATAATGATATTGTCTATATTTGAATTCACCCCCAAGATGAAGGTAAATTAGGTTACAAATCCTTTATGCAAGAAGCAAATTTTTCAATCGGTCAGATCATTCATCATCGAAAGTTCGATTATCGGGGAGTAATTTTTGATGTTGATCCAGTTTTTAGTGGTACAGAAGAATGGTATGACACTGTTGCCAGGTCACGACCACCTAAGGATGAGCCCTGGTATCACGTCTTGGTAGATAATTCACAACAAACTACCTATGTTGCTGAAAAAAATCTTGAAGCTGCTGATTCTATTCTAGCTATACATCATCCACTGGTTAAATACTATTTTGAAAACTTTGTCGATGGTCGTTATTTCACAAATAATATAAATAATTAATTTAGGGGCTATTCGTTAATAATGAATCGAAGCGACAATTTTGTCAGGAAAAAATTTGGACAGCGTAGCTGTCCTGTAGGGTGGAGAGCAGGACGCTCGGAGCAAAATGTTCTTATTCGAGTCCATTTTGATACCCGATTGAGGCGAATATTCACTCTATTTAACAAAATCGCACATCAAAATGGGCCGAAAAAGTGCACCCGTCAAGCGAGTATTGAAAAGAACATTTGCAGCCGGTTCACTTATTACCGAACAGCCTCTTAACTATGATTAAAACCATTAAGGGTTATTTTGAAGACTTATTTCAGAATAATACTGTAGATAACACACCACATAAAAATACAATTGAACTAGCTGCAGCTGTTTTAATGATTGAAATCAGTCTGGCTGACGATCATATTCAGGAAGAAGAACGTCAGGTTATAAAAAGCCTGTTAACAGTCAGTTTTAATCTGGATCATGATGAAATAGATGAGCTTATAAGCCTGGCAGAGAAAGAAGTTGATCATGCCGTGTCTTTATATGAATTTACGCGACTACTAAATGATACGCTCTCTATACCAGAGAAAGTCAATATTATCGAAAATCTATGGCGAGTAGCCTATGCGGATTCTGTTGTTGATAAATACGAGGAGTACTATATTAGAAAGATTGCAGATTTACTCTACATTGCTCATTCAGATTATATTCAAACTAAATTAAAAGCAGCTGAGTAATAATATCAGGTTTTCTTGTCAGGACTTCGGTTCAAGCAATAACTGGATTAATTGGTCTTCAAGTTCAATGCGTGTCGTTAATTCCTCACAAAGTTTTGATAAGTCCACCTGGAGATGCTCATGATTTTTATTGTTATTCTCCGGGTTGTACTTCTCATCAAATGCCAGGGCAATTTGTGTTGTCTGTTCAATTCGTGGATATATTTCTACGGCATGATCTGAAATTGCCTTTCGACGTTCCTTGCCTTCAGAGATTCGTTCGTAGAGGCCAAAATGACCGGCTGCAATATAATCCACCAGGACCTGGACAAGCTCTTCAAGACCAGCAACTGACTTGATTGGTCCATCTTCTGAATCTTCTGATGAAACTCGTAACAATAATGAAAATAACTGATTTCGCTCCTTGAGCATGTGTTGAATCAGGTCATTACTACTACTGCGCCTCTCCTGGATTTCTTCTAAATGTTCTTTCATTACACCATCCATTATTAGGGTTAAGTCCATTCCTCAATCTTATTATTATGGGTTCCAGCCAGCTTTCCAATCTTTTAGCGGGACGATATATGGCAGTTCCCCGTTATCCCGAAACCATGAATCCACAGCATATTTGGTATTACCAGATATATCCAGAATAACTGCTGTAAGTTTGGTTTCTTACGCAGATATAATGCCATGTCTTATACACTCGTCAACTGAATGCTACTTTCAACTAATTGTGAATATGACATTAAAAATACTTGTACATACATAACAAACACTAAATTTCTACAATGTAGAATAGGTAATAAAGCTATCTATCTGTAAATTCACTATATTTTTGTGTTCCTTATCGGATAAACTGGATTTGTGTTATCTGGAATGATTTCAGGCTGTGCTGACAAGCTGTTATATTCAAAAAAACAGTATTACGAAGATTATTCCGGAATGACATTTCAAATTCATCGGCTAAGATAGATAGTCTCTATGAAACAGTTTTTAACAAGACCAAATGAATAATAATAAAAAGCTATAGCATGGAAATACCGGGTTATCGAATAGACAAAGAGATCGGTAAGGGTGGTATGGCGACGGTATATCTCGCTGTCCAGGAGTCACTCGAACGTTCTGTTGTCCTGAAAATACTCGATAAGGTTCAGCGTTCCACTGCTGATGATATGACCCAACGCTTTATTGATGAAGGTCGCATCGTCGCATCCATGCATCACCCCAATATTGTAACGATATATGACATTGGTCTAGCGGACGAAGAACTGTATATCTCAATGGAATATGTTCAAGGTGGGGACCTGAAAAAGCGTATGGAATCACATGTCTCACCAAAAGTTGCCCTGGATATTGTGGCAAAGATAGGTTCTGCACTGGGTAGTGCTCATGCACATAACGTTATCCATCGAGATGTAAAGCCGGCAAATATTCTTTTCCGTGAAGACGAAACACCTTTATTGACTGATTTCGGCATTGCCAAACAAACAGACGCTGACAAAGACCTGACCTCTACAGGTATTTTTTTGGGAAGTCCAAATTATGTCAGTCCGGAACAAGCTGATGGAAGGAAAGTTGATGGACGTTCTGATATCTATAGTCTTGGCTGTATATTTTATGAAATGTTAACAGGCTATAAGCCTTATCATTCTGATTCGGTTATCGATATTGTCATTCAACATAAGACTTCTCCAGTTCCGACATTACCGGAAAAACTCACGATCTATCAATCCCTGCTAGACAGGATGATGGCTAAAAGCCTCGATCAGCGTTTTGCAAGCGCTGAGGAAATGCTTAAAAGTGTAAAAAAACTTCAGTCAATAGATGATAGTGATGAAATAGTACCTGATTTTGATATAACCGGTCTTACTCAAACAACAGGTGGCAAGAAAAAGACCAGTAAGAAATCGAAGGTAATATTATCTGTCTCATTAATATTATCATCGATATTCTTTTTCAGTCTCCAATTTGTTGAAATAAAATTGAAGAGTTCCAATACAAGCATTGCTCAAGCCTCAACCAGCAGTGTTTTAACTCCAACTGCATCAACCACCAGCAACCTTGCAGAACAAACACTGGATACTATTCAATCTTCACCTGAGACTGAAGAATCACAAGCAAGTGAAGCTCAGGAGCCAGCAAAACCTGTTTCTGAAGAAGTTACACGTGCCTTGGCCTGGCTAGGGAAACAAAGCCTGGATGAATATAAATTAACTTACCCACCTAAAGATAATGCATATTATTACTTTTCCAGATTACTGGAACTACAACCTGATAATCGTTCTGCCTATGAAGGAATACTATCTATATCGGAACGTTACGTGATTCTCGCTGAACGTTCTCTGGCTAATAATGAAATAGAAAAAACACGGACTTATATAGAAATTGGTCTTCAAATTGATCCTGGAAATAAGGCTTTATTGTCCTTGAAATCTTTAGTATCTGGTCAGAAGATGGGGTTTTGGCAAACGTTTAAATCTTTTTTCTAATCTGTTCAGGGACAGACTTAAGTCTGTCCCTTGATTACTCTACTCAAGTGCTTGCCTGGCACTCTCAGTTTGTGCCTTTTCCCAATCTGCGATCATTTCACGTAATTCATCTAATGTTTTTTCTGTAGTATTACTATCCATTTCTTGATCATCATCTACATTTTCATCAGTAAGCTGCCCATCTGTAACAAGGTCAGTTCTTGAACTGTCTTCATCCAAATCTTTACGACTAGGTTGTTCAGGTTTATCTGATTTATCTTTTTTGTATTTTTGTTTTAATTCCTGTGACTTTGCAATTTTTTCCCTGGCCTTTTGACGATCCTCTTCAACCAGGACAAATGCCTGTTGTCTCATATGTTGACGTACTTCATCAGAAACTTGAACAGCCGTATCATCAATTAATCTTCCCTTGTCAAATACAAATACACGGGCTCCACCAGCAATACTTCGATACCATGCAGGCGGCTTTCCCGATAATTGTGTTGTACCTGTACCTGGTTCTGTCCACTGATACATGCGCGCATATACATTCACACTGCTCAATAATAAAAAAACGATCAATATACGAATCAAGATCATTATAATATTCATATTGCTCAGTATATTCTTAATAATTCAATATCTAAACCAGTTAATCGTATGTCAACAATAAAAATCTATTCTGGCGGTCAAACGGGTGTAGACCGAGCGGCTCTTGATGCTGCTATATCACTCAATATTGAACATGGTGGATGGTGCCCCAAAGGTCGCGTAGCGGAAGATGGCACAATTGATTCATCATATTTACTGACTGAAACAGATTCTTCCGATTATTCAGTCAGGACACGATTTAATGTCCGGGATTCTGATGCGACTCTAATTATTTATACAGGAATACTTGAAGGTGGAACAAAATATACTTATGAATATGCAAATACAATTGAAAAAACTGTATTGCTTTTTAATATTAATACCAATCCAGATTTAAAAATAATTCTCGACTGGATATCTGAAAATAATATTACGGAATTAAATATTGCAGGCCCTAGAGAAAGTAAAAGTCCTGGTATTTACTTAAAAGCTAAAAATATAATATACGAGCTTATAAAAATAGTGATTTTAGGGCGCTTCAGAAAATAGGATTATTTTTGTAAGAGCAAGGACCTCGGTATACCCCTCAAGGGGGTACTGAAAATAGCCCACTTGAGGGGTGTGTGAACGGTAGAGACGAGTCTGGAACAGAGACCGAGCAGTTTCGAGTTGACGCCGCTACTGCGACAAAATCGCCTGGAGCGATTTTGAGTGCTCACCCCGAAGGGGTGGTGGGCCTCAAGGACGAAGCGAACAAAAAAAGACATTTTCGGATGTGCCCTTTACCGATTAGCACCTATACATTTTAAATAAGCATCTTCAAGACTATCTGCCTGGAATTCATTACAACATTGAGATGGTGAACCGTTAAAACATATCTTGCTATTGTGAAGGACAATAATACGGTCACAGATACTCTCTACATCCGCTAATAAGTGAGTACTAAAAAACAAGGTTAATCCTGTATTTTTTAAACTGATCAAATATCGTTTGAGATAAGCACGCGCTTTTGGATCTAAGCCACTCATAGGTTCGTCGAAAAACAACAACGGTCGCTGGCTTAAGAAACAAGATGCCAAACCTAACTTTTGTGCCATTCCTTTTGAGTATTGTCGTACCGATTTTTTCAAAGCAGAGATTTCCAAATCCAGGACTTTAAATATTTCTGCTATAGCCGTTTCTTTCAATTCGATATTATTTAATTCAGCCATATATGAAAGAAAATCCTTCCCGGTCAAATAATAGGGGGGTAAAAATTTCTCAGGGAGAAATGATAATGACTCACGCGATGATGTTTCTCGATGTGATTTACCATAGATTTCAATCATGCCAGTGTCTATCGAAATAAAGTCCAGTACGGCCTTTATTAATGTTGTTTTACCGGCGCCATTGACACCAACCAATCCAATATACTCACCCTCATTAACAGATATATTAATATCAGTCAGTATGGAATGATTTCCATAACGTTGATTTAATTGTTCAATCTTAAGCGCAATTTTTGTCATGTTTATATTTATCGTCGCTCCGGGCCTCCCGTATCTTCGAGAATGTGTTCCAGACATTCTCTACCGCCTATGTCCCTATAGGCGTCTCGCGACATATACAGTACATCCATGGACAACGCTGCTCGAAAACTCGTTCCAGACGTTTTCTACCACCTATATCCGTGTAGGTGTCCTGCGCTTCCATGCGCTCGCAGCATACAGTACATACTGTACATAAAAAATGCCCGCGTATCGCGGGCATTAGTTAAATCGAGATTGGAAAAAATATCTAATATAAAAATACCTGACCACAATCCTGCGCATCGTCAAAAATATCATAAATATCCGTTGCCCCATTAGCACCTGCTGCATTACCCGCAGCGACTGCCGCTGCCGTTGTAGTGCAACCAATGAATTGTGGTGCAAAATTTATCGGGTCGAAAGCAACAGCAGTGCCATCAGCTATTGTTAAACGCAATACTCCTGTATTGGGTAAACCGTCATCAACCTTTAGATCAAGCTCCCGTGCAATATTAACCGGGACATTTCGTCCCATATGCAGATTTAAACGATTTGCGCGCGTACCCGTATAACCCTGGTTTCGAGTCAATATTAAAGGACCATTAAAGGCATTTACAGGCGCAGCTTGGGCTGTAGCATAAGCCGTTTCATTTGCAATAGCGCCCGCTGCAGGCGTGAATCCACCGCCCAGAAAATTGGATTTGGCCAATTGCTCCCACGCTGCTGCTGCTTCTTCAATCGTATTATCAATACGACCATTACCATCTGTGGTGGAAGCAGCGATAGGCAGGTTTATTGTTACCCCCATTGCTTGTGTCGCGTTTGCCGAAGTCCAATCACCCGGTACCTGACGATATCGATCGATAAAACCATAGTAAGCGGCTTGAATACCGGAATTCTGGTCGGCCAAGTTGCGTACACGCGCACTATTAATCAATTCCTGGCCTTTGAGGATACCGCCTAATAGTAATCCTATGATCACCAGGACGATCGCAATCTCGACCAATGTAAAACCTTTCTGTTTATTAATTTTCATTTTTCTTCTCCATACAAGCTATTGCTGCTTTTACCTAAATATATAGCAGATAACATGCCAATTAGTTATATTATTGATTTAATTGATAAAAATAGTAGAATGCTCAAGCTATTTATGAACTTATTTGATGACATATCAACGATACTGTTGAAATATCAACAATTGTCATAAGTGCGATATCTATATTATTTACTATTTATTTATTTGGTAAAACCGCTATCACTGGATAAGATAATTACTCAAATTGATTTAATCTTTAAATTACAACAATAATCAAATACGAATAATATTTTAGAATACCCTGATTTATGACAATGTCAGAACTAACAAGAAATAACCTGATAAAGATATCTGTTGTCTTCAGCGTATTCATGATGTTTCTTTCAGGTGCTATTGGCCTTATTGAAATTACAATTAGTCAGGATCCCGTTTTCAATATCAGCAGCAAGTTATTTAATCAATCTGGCAACTATAATCTTGCATTAAGCCATATACTTCATACAAAAGAATTTAACTTCCTGGTTACATCTGGTCTGGTACTTACGTTTGCCCTACCGATACTATCTCCATTAAAGGCATTCATACTCACCTTTTCTTTAATATTGTTAACGACCGTGTTCGGTTACTCCAATACAAGCACTGCATTGATTCCGATAGAATATTGTTTATTAACAATATTAGTTATTTACATGATGAATGTACTGGTCAGTTATTTCATTGAAATACATTCCAAGCAACAACTAATGGAAACATTTGGTCAATATATACCTCCTCACCTGGTTAATGAACTTAGTCGGTTACCCAAGGAATTATCTTTAGAAGGTGAAGCTAAGACATTAACTGTTTTCTTTTGTGACCTGCAAAATTTCACCAGTATCTCAGAAGAATTAAATCCAAAACAATTGAATAAATTGCTCAACGAATATTTTACGGTTATGACTGAAATATTGTTTAAGCATGAAGGAACAATTGATAAATATATCGGCGATGCAATTATGGCATTCTGGAATGCACCAACTAAACAGCCGGCTCACGCACTTCGCGCAGTTGAAGCCGCACTGGACATGGATCGAGCCATTAAAGAACTGGCGGACACTTTTGTAGTCCGTGGGTGGCCTGGCCCAACAATGGGTATTGGTATAAATACAGGCCGGGCAAACGTTGGTAATATGGGTTCGAAATATCGCATGGCCTATACTGCAATCGGAGATGCCGTTAATCTCGCTTCTCGAATCGAAACTCTCACAAGGACATATCGAGTACCAATAATTATAAGTGAACACACTCTAAAGCATTTAAAAGGGATCAGATGCAGGGAAATTGATCAGGTGCGTGTTCGTGGTAAGCAACGACAGACTCGAATATATCAACCGTTATGTTATGAGGATGAAGTTGATAATCAACTCAAGGAAAAACTCATACTACATTCAGAAGCAATTGAGCTCTATCATGCTGAAAAATATAAGAATGCAGGTCGTTTATTTAGAGAACTTTATGAGTCAGATAAAGCAGACAAATATTACAAAACGATACTAAAAAAGATTATAGAATTACAAGGTAATATTTAACTGTTATTGCTGGCTTTGTCTTTGTTCAATTTCTAATAGTCGTTGACTCAAGAATTCTATCTGGTGTGGATCTTTAAGTTCGCCACTCTCAAGTAAACCACCGATTATAATCATTGCGCTTTCCAGTTCTCCCATATCTTCTAATACAAAAATCTCCATTTGTTTTGCCCAATATGGGACATTATCACTTCGTGCGTATTGGCGAATAATTTGTGCACATTCAAGCGCTAATTGCATATCTTTAATTCGGTGTTTGGCAATATAAACCGCGTGTGCCATAAATTGCCAACGATCATTCGGATACTCAAGAAATTTATCTCTGACATAACGGATCATTTTCCTTTGTTTATCGACATCCTGCACTTCAGCATAAAATCTAATAGCGGCTAATAGTGGATATTGAATTTTATTATCAAGCTCCAATATCAAATCCAGCCATTCAATTACTCTATCATAATCCAGATCCTTCAATGGAATACTGACACCGGGTTGATTGTCAAATGCCTGCAACCACAACATCACCATTTTTGCTGCAGAAACAGTATCACCAAGGCTAACAAGTCTTATAGTTGATGACTCCGGTGCCTGTGATAATTTTTGATGTTTAACTTCCTGACTGGTAAATGATAAATGCCAAACACATTGCAGAAACAAACTTAATAACAAAACAAGCCATATGCTTTTAGGCACATATGAGATTGCCCTTGTTTGTTTTACATATAGCTTCATCAATAAATTTACTATTTTTACAATTCCTTTCTGTACAAGTCAAACAGCGCAACACATGATATAAGAATTATGTAGATTAAAGTCTGCCCAATAACAATAACGATATTAGTATTAAAATCGGTTTGATAGATAAGCCAGCCAGTTTGTGTGAATTTATAAAGATCCGGTATTAAAAATGCGATAACGTCCAATAAGCCATTCATAAATTTGTGACTCACAGAACCTATTGCAAGAATTGGAGAATCACTAATCAATTGAATAGCTTCTATTGAACGTGACAGAACGTAAAATGCCATAACGACACTAAATGAAATTGTAATACTATTGAATGAAAACAAACATAACAAACTCAATGAAATAATTATCAACAATTCGCAAAATAGCGAAAATGACCAATATAAAGCTAGATTTACTGGCACATAAATACACAAACAACTTGCACTTATTAAAGCAATAAAAATAGCGACTGCTGAAAACCCGGCAAATTTTCCAAAATAATATGAGGAACGCGGAACAGGGTGAGATAAAATTAATTCAAAGCCTTTATCATTGAATTCTCTAATCATGCTTGTTATGACGAATAAACCTATTGTAAATACAGAAAACAAGCGCAGAACTGAACTTAATATGGACGTTTGTGTCTGTGCACCCTCAGTAATTGCAAGCTCGCCTATAAACAGCGATATACAGAAAAATATGATGATCCCTGTAAGAATAAATACAAGAAATTTATCCCGTATGGCTTCCCATATTGAATACTTGGCTATTGTCAGTAATAAATTATGATTCATGGTAAAAGACTATTTTTTACTGTATCAGTCCGAGAGCCTGTCTCTAAATAATGTGTCGAAGCGAAAATATTCTTATTCGAGCACATTTTTGCGCTCGATTGAGGCGAATAGTCATTCTATTTAACGAAATCGACCGTAAAAATGAGCCGAATAGGGACATTTACAGCCGATACCATTTATTTAGAGACAGGCTCTGAGCTAATATAACAAAAAACAGACATCACAAGGTTATTTGTGGGCACATTAATAGATAAATTATTACTCAAAAAAGAACTATTTGTTCTTGTCATGATGCTGGAAATGTTGCATCTATCTATTTGGTTTGATTTCGGCAGCATAATGTCCCGTTCATTTATGTTAAGTCATCTTGGTCTGTTTTTATTATGGCAACCAGTATGGCGTGGTGACGAAAAACTAAGCATAGAAAACACTGTTCTCTTCATCGTTTTTACCCTTACGCTAACAATCTGGTTAAATCTTTGGTTGCTTTTTGCCTGGTTAATTCTGCTAATCGGTTTTATCAGTGGTCGAGTTGACCTGGACAGAAATGAAAGAACAATTTATATCTTTGCATTGGGGTTTCTCGTATTAGAATTGCTCTTTGCATGTGTTCCGGATTTGGCAAATATTAAAATTGAACACCGTCAAATATTTAAATTAATTCTACCAATTATTCCAATATTTATACTGGTATTTCCGAAAGTCATATCAGAACACCGATTTCACATGGTAGATATTATTCATGCGATAACAACATCAATGTTGACCAGCCTGGTTGCGCTAGGGAGCTTGTTAAATATGTTTCTAAGCCAAACTTCTTATTTTACAGCTCTGACTCAGACTTCAATTGCTATTGGCGGGTTTATCATATGTATAAGTTGGTTATTAACCTCACAAACTCGTTTCAGTGGAGTTACTCAGCTATGGTCTAACTATATGCTCAATATAGGAACACCATTTGAAGAATGGCTATCTGAATTATCAACAATTAATGAACTGGAACTGTCGGCAGATGATTTTTTACATAAAGCAATGCAAAAACTGGTTAATTTTTCATGGGTTTCGGGTGTTAAATGGAAACTTGATTCGACTATTTATAACATTGGAAAAGAAACGATCAATGAAATTGAAATAACAGATAAAATTTTTAATGTATGTATTTATACATACAGCCAAGCTGGTGCTGCATTGAAATTACACAGCAGTTTATTAATCAGGTTGCTTCACAATTTCTATCAAAATAAACAACGCGAAGAAGAATTAACAAAGCAAGCTCACCTAAAGGCTATCTACGAAACCGGGGCTCGAATAACACACGATATCAAGAATCTGTTACAGTCGCTGCAAGCAATTACAAGTATTATTACTCATGATACAGATGGATCTAATATTATGGTTTCGCTACAAGTATTACAAAAGCAATTACCTACCTTAACCCAACGACTACAATTAGCATTAGATAAACTACAAACACCACAAAGCCAGGATACAAAAGAAATTTACCTCAAGGACTGGTGGAACGATCTTCAAAAGAGGAATTCACATAATACAATACTGTTTCAAACGGATATTCATGGTGATCCGACGATCCCCGTCGATTTATTTGATAGTGTTATTGACAATCTATTAGAGAATATACAAAGCAAACAATTTAATGAACAGGATATAAAAATTACTATTACTCTGGTATGTAATGATAGCATAACAAGTATTACTGTTTGTGATACCGGGAGTATGATACCAGATGAAATTTCCAGGGATCTATTATCAAATGCAATTGCATCTGATAATGGTTTGGGGATTGGTTTATATCAAGCTAATAAACATGCTCAGATGTTCGGATATAATTTAAGATTGATTAATAATCAACCGGGAAGAGTCTGTTTCGAATTAACCTCAAAACAGGATAAAAATAATTAAGGTAATATTTCTGCCTTAACCATTTTACTATTCAATACATGTGGCGAAATCCATAACAACATATCGTCATAATACAAATCATCATCTGTACTATAGGCTTTATATACAAATACCGCGTCACCATCTGTATTTTCTGTTTCATAACACGAAGATGTCGCAAAGTTAGCACCCTGTGAATAGACTAAAGCAGGAACTCCAGTAGCAACATTTGATGGTGCGGGATTATGTGGTGGTACTACTGGACAAGCATCACCTTGATCCTGAATGATAATTGTTGCAGCTGAACATAATGAAAATGAGATACCTGCAGTGACAGGTGTACAACCATCTCCATCTGTACTATCTGCATAATTAGTTTCAACAGCATACTGCAAAGTACTTCCCCACGGGTCGGTTCCGGTTACACCCAAAGTGACCCAGGGCAGATTACCTTCGATTGTAGTCGTAACTCCAGCCTTACAAACACCTCCTGCCCGATCTTCAAGTCCATCGTCTATATCAGCCGCCACACAAGTACCCGTTGCAGCATCTGGACAATCTGGACAGGGAAAACGACCATTCGCAATAACGAATCCGATTAAAGCATCATCAATTTCGTCATAATCATTATCGAGTACTGCGCGTTGTTCCAGTTCTATAGATGTTGAAAGTGGGCCTAAAAATCCTCCTAACATCAAACCAACCACAAACAAGACAATAGCAAGTTCGATCAAGGTAAAACCAGACTGGGATTTTAACAACATCATTTGGAAAATAAGTTAAAGCGATTCAATAACGCGCACTTGATCATTAAATGTATCTGTAATTATTAGGTCCTTGTACTCATCATCTGCCTGGTCACAGTTCTCTGATTCAAAATATTCATTAATATAACCATTGGTCCTGTCTTGAGCTACTTCCGTAATGGCGCTACAGTTACTATCCAATGTTTTATTTATCTCCATCCCTGCTGCCACCACTAATGCACGCTTATTATTATCTGGCGCACCCGCACCATTTAAGGTCAAACAATTTGTTCCTGTCACACAAGCTGCCGCAGCACCTGGTGCATCACCAGAACTAAAAGCGACATAGACCAGATGTTGCCATTTGTTTGCTATAAACCAATCTGGTAATTCATTAGTTGTTTCTCGAAGATAATAATCTATATTGCTGACCTTGATGCTGCCTTGTGCACCACCACTAGGGATAACAACAGTAGCACTGCCCAGTTCATTTTCACTGGCATCATAATCCTTGATTGTCACAACAGGTGCGGTAATATAATAACTGTCACCAATATCAAAATCATTTTCTGTGCCATCGTTTAATTCATCAACGGAAACTTCTTTATCCGAATTACGAGTAGTGATAATACCGTTTGACAGATCCGTTGTATTAACAACAACATGCCCGGGATAAATGCGAAGATCTTTAAAATGTGGTAATCCTGGCCCTGGATCGTCTTTCAGCTTGAGGGGGAAACTAGAAGTAGCCGTACCCGAAGAACCCAGGTTATAAAAAGGTAAACTGACGTTACTCGCGCTCCCGGTACAATCCGTATAACCAAGGCAAACATCCCGCTTTCTACTGCCATTGACTGCACTGGTAACGGTAGTGCCATTAAAACGCAGTCTGAATTCATAACGACGGGAATTCATATACGCATAATAAACTTCATAACTATCGCCGACATCAAAAGTTGTTGTTGTTCCCAAACTATCATAAAGCGTCGCCGTTATCGTTGTAGCAGTAACGGCAGTTATCTCGCCCCATGAACCGTCTGTAACATTATGGACCACATCGCCTATTTGTATTCCATCAGCTGTAAATGTCTGACCTGAGTCAGTAAGTGTTGTACTAGAACTCCCTGCTGTTGCTAAACTTGTGAGTTTACCCGTGGCAGATTTTACCCGGTAAAATTCTTGTGCATCGAAATCAGGTGCCGCTGCTGATAACCGATTTGTCGTAAGGGCCGTCGCTGCTACAGCAGAAACTACAGTTTTCGCAGGCGCATAAATAGAATAATTTTCTCCTGAACTGAATGTAACCGGGTCTACATCCCAGCCCGGGTAATTGTTAACAATTAATGTATTCGGAATATTGATCTCTGCTAATATGCCTTGTGCTTTGTTTGGTCCAGCATAAGAAGTATTTCTGACAAGGTAATTATAGAGTCCTGTTGGATCAGCGGCACTAAAATCAGACAATAAATCAACCAATGTAGTTCCGCTACTACCTGCGGTGGCAATACGAGAATACACTAGGCTCTCATCATCGTAATTCTGCACAACATCACCCGGGTTTATCCCTAATGTCACAAAATCCTTGGTACTATCCGTTACGATCGCAGTATTCGAACCGGATGTGACTTGTCCCTGCACAGGATCATACTTGGTATGGATTCCTTTGCATTCAACAATTTCCGGTAATGTCCATACACAAGTTCCTTCGTCTACATCAACAGTTATCGTCCCGGACGTCCCGCTTGATGTCTGAACAAACTGCTTAAGATTATTAATATAATCTGTATGCGTGCCAGGTGTATTTAATGAAACAATCGCATTAGCAGTAGCACTTATTAACTCCGGTATATTCCAGTCGATATCGAAGCTGGATGGAAAATATCCTCCCACGCGATGAAAAGATAAGAGACCCTGTCTTGTTCCTTCTATCCCGTAATGCCGAGGAAGAATATATTCATCACTGTTATCAAAAAGATTTTCAAATCCAAAGTTCAAGCTATCCGCGGTAATGCTTGTCTGTGTTAGAGATGCAACCCTGCCAACAGAACCATCTTTTAGGTTAACGATCACATCACCGATCGATACTCCCATGACAATAAAATCCTTATGGTCATCCTTAAGTAACAGTGTATCGTTTACTGGAATTGTTGATTTAGCTTCACCGGCATAGCTCCTGACCAGATACTTGTCATCATTATCAAAATCGTTTTCAGTTCCGCCCGTCAACTCCCTTACTGTAATCGTGGTGTTTGCTACTGTTTCAACAATGCCACTTGAACCATCAGTAAAATTATCTATGATGTCTCCAGGCGCAACGTCTAGTTTCACAAATTCCTGATTATCATCCACCAAGGTTGATCCAATGCTTGAAATGTTGGCTTTTTCGTCGAGCTTTTTACCCAGGTCTCTGGCTACTACGTAATACTCGTCACCTGTATCAAAATCATTATCCGTGCCCAGGTGGATCCCTGTTACTGTTAACGTGGTAGGGTTGTTATCGACCGTCACTATACTGAGTGAACCATCGGTTACATTCCTGACAATATCCCCCTTTTTAACACCCCATTTTTGAAAATTCGTTGTACTATCAGTGAGGGATGTCGCATTATCCGATCCGGTATGTGTCCCATACAGTATGCGGCTGTCTGCTTTTGGATCAGAAAAAGGTGATAACCAGGGATAAGCCCCGTTGTTTGTTTTATAATCCGAAAGAAACGTTTTAACTTCGCCCAATACCCGCTTTTCAACCTGTTCCATTAAATCCTGTCGTGTAATGAATACTAACCTGTCGTTAAATTCACCTGCATCAGTAGTTACAAAGTCAGTATCAAAGTCATTATTATCAGCTTCAAGATAGTTACTAATTTCAATAGCGATATCGGTCACACCGGGATCTCTATTCTGTCCATTTAACGGCGCACCGGGTGCAATTATAATAGCAACAATATCATCATCATCATCAACGGTAAGTTGGCCGGAAGTTTCACTGTTTAATGGTTCCAGTTTCGGGTTATTCCTAAAATTATCTGAAAGCACATACCATAGCTTCTGTCCGCTCGCATCCTTTAATTCTGTTACTTCTAATGTTTCAAACGGAAATCTCCCGATTGTCCAGTTAACTGGACCGGCCAATGCGCAGCTTCCTTCTGCATCTCCATCATTATCCAGATCAGGACAAGGTAGATAACCAGGACCAAAATTTGAATTTATCTTGTCCGGATAAGTAATGGCATAACCGATTAATGCCTGTTTGGCCTGTATCAGGTTTGCTGATGTCGTGATATCTCGAGTATAAAACGATGTGTTCGCGCTCAGTTTTTTAACAAGTAAATAAGACGAACCAACCAGCATAACCATGACAAAAGCCAGCAAAACAGCGCCTTTTTGCGACTTGTTTTTAACTGCTGGATGTAAAGTCATGACCTTTCTCTTGTTATCTGTTGTCTTCTAAATTTACTGTTTCAACTACATCCCGTTCTATTGGATCAGGGACAAATACTTCACCGACTTTTAGTTCAACATTTGTACTATCATCAGGCATAATAATAGTCGCTTTATCAGGTTTTATCTTGCTATTGGGTACCTGAATGAACTGTGATTCCAGATTACCTTCAAAGGTATTGCTGTCATTAATCCAGGCAGTATTATTACCATTGCCACGGTGAACAATTCCTTTTAAGGTAATGGCATTACGAATAACTATTTCCTTCTCCTCAACAACCGGTTCAATTATCTTTTCGACCTCTACCAACTTAATCTCCTTCGGTTTTGGCTTTGCATTTCTTATTTTCTCCAGCTCTTTTCTATCACTCGGGGAAGTATATAGCCTGCCTAAACTATCAGCATAAACCGGATTGATTAAAATAAAACTAAAGATAATCAGTAAAAACATTATATATTGACAAGGTAATTTCATCAGATCTCAATCCCTTTACCGCTACCAATATTAATTGTAATCCAGCGCAATAAACAGGAAGCAATAATATTGGCATAATTCTTTTCAAATCTAATTTGATTTCCATTCATTCTGAATGTACATTCAGTAATTGTATAAGTTCCATCTGCAGTTTTATCTAAATAATTAAGCAGTTTGAAAAAGTCCCCTTCGTGTAACAACCCGAGATTAAGTTCCATACTGCTGCTATATAATGTATAACCACTATAATTAATATTGAATTCCGGAGTAAATTCTTCTTGTGTCTCTATTGCGTAATTCAATGAAGGTAATTTAGCCATTTCGCCAGATTGTCGTAATGCTTCTATCCAGTTCAATCTCTTTTCGCGACCTATTATTCCCTGGCTATATAATTTAACAAATTGTGGATAGTAATCCTGTAATAATTTTTCTTCCTGATCGACTTCCAAATATCGTCGACTAATGGATTGGAAAATACTTTTGTTCTGTATAAATTGTTTGCTTAGATTATTATTAAAATAATAGCTTCCCCCAATTAATGAACAACAAATGATCAGGCAAATGCAAAACAAAATTATGGAACCTTTCAATATACCCCAATCTATTTTATCCTTTCCCACTAGTTCACCCCAATCACTGCTCTTAATGAAAACAATGCTGCTTTACCTGCAGATTTAGTATCACCCTGTAATGTAGAAGTCGAACTTATATCAAGGGGAAATGATTCAATGCTAATCTCATATACTGAATCAAAACCACGAAGTGTTTCAGCAAACTTGTTTACCATTGCTATTGCATCACGATAATTTCCGTCAAATGGTGCAATATGTGCATTGAGATTTGATATCTGATAATACTTCACTTCACTGTCATCATTAATCATACCTGCCGGCAAGTTGGGACTATCTTCTATTGAGACAGCTGCTGAACCCTTGTTTGGATCAATACTAAAGCTCCAGTCTAAATCATCCAGCTTGATATCCGGATATAGTTCCAGCCCTTTACCGATAAAACTTAACATTTCATACGGTGTAGATTTATATTTACCCAATGTAGTTGCTGCATCAACGGCTACCTTGATTTGTGCAGGTTCAACTGGTGTTTTGGGTAGCCGTTCCCTGGCAAGATCATAACGCGCCTGATAAAAGACAGATTTGTTTTTAGATGACTCACTCTGTTCCTTGTAAGTCATCCCACTCATAAAATTTATTCCACTATAAATCAAACTGAATAACAACAATAATGCGCTTGCGCAGTTCATTGCATATCGAATATTGCGCATTTTTGAGTAACGCATTTCATTGGAAGATGCATAACAGTTATTTGGTTGTGATTTCAATAAATGATGTATTAATAATTGATCGCTGAACGGAATCACTTGCATAGAATTTTGTAGAGTGGATTCCATTAGTTTATTTATATCGAGATAGTGTCGACGCATCATTGGAGATGATATTTTTTCATTTTCTAATCCATCAAGTGTTGTCTTATCAGCAAATATGTATATATCAAGCGGAGTATCATTTGGTATCAATCGTAGACTATTCAGATAGCGTTGGATTTTATCTACTTCAATAATAATTTTTGGGGCATAAGATTCTGTTCCATAGCGAGGTAATTTAGAAAGCCGGCTTATTTGTAATTCCTTTTTCTGAAAAAAAGTTTGTCTTAATCCACTAATACTCTGCATAGTGACAATAAGTGCATGGTCCGAGATATCAGGTAAGGTCTTGATATATGACTGGAGTAATAAAGGGACAGAAAGAATGCCTTTTAAAGGAATTTTATATTCATCCAATAATTCCACCCAGGGTCTTAATATCTCCTGATTAGTAAGCGCCATAAACAAAAGACGATCATCACGACGCCCATCTTCTTCACGCCCCTGGTTTTGTGTATAAAAATAACCGGCATCTCGGAATAAACGAGACTGTTTGCGTTCTATCAATGCCTGTCTATCCGAACCAAAAACATGTGGGATAGTTTCTTGACGAAACTCTTCTTCAATCACATCGACCAAAATAGTCATTGGAGTATGTGTAGATTCTGTCAAGTACCGCTTAAAGTTTTCACGACCTGCTTCATCTAAATCAAACAGATATGAACTACCAAGCTCACCTTTTTCCCAGTGGAAGACAGACAGTTTGTCAGCACTTATGAATAGTGCACGTCTGTTGAATAAATCAGATTTTGACTTTAGTAATGAGATCATAAATTGGTCCTAAAACCGAAAACATGACCCAGGCAATAATAGCACCCAGGATAATAGTCATAGCAGGTTCGATCATTGACTGAAGTCGTTCAATTGATTCCTTTATATCTCGTGTATAAAAATAACTGATATTTAACAGGGCATCCTGTAATGCGCCCGTGTTTTCACCGACACGTATCATACGCAACACTAATGGTGGGAATAAATTTACTGACGCAAAACTATCACTTAATGTCACACCGTCAGCAATTTGCTGCCCTACCTGTCGCATGGCTTGTTCGACGGCCTTATTACCAGCGATCTCCTCCCCTGTTCTTATACAATCAATAATTGTAATACCAGATGCATACATAATGGCAAAAAAACTGGAAAGCCGGGTTAATATAATTTTTTTAAGTATTGGGCCAACTACAGGAATTTTTAGTTTAAGTTCATCATATTTCAAATGAAAACCCGGACTCGTTTTTATACCTGTATAAATACCCAATGCTATAACAATAGGTAACGATAAGATGATGTACCAATAATCAACAAAGATATTTGATACTATGATAAGCGCCTTGGTATGTGCTGGTAATTCTTGTCCCATCGTTTTAACAAAACGCAACAACTCTGGAACCAGATACGTCATTAAAAAGAATACAACGCCACCAACAACAACACCGACAAATGCTGGATACATAAGTATCTTTTTAGTTTGAGCGGCCTGTTCGTCTTGCCACTTAAGATTTTCACCAAGTTTTTGAAATACCTGGCTGATCTCTCCAGATTGTTCACCGGCCCTGACCAGGTTAGTGAAGACACTTCCAAAAACTGACTCAAATTGGCCCATGGATTCTGATAATGTTTTACCACCTTCGATAGCTTCGATCATTGCGTTAGTAACTTCAGCCAGTCTCGGGTTCTCAGTACTATCTCTTAGATCCTGCAAACTATCCAAAACAGGAACACCGGCACGAGATGTTTGTTCAAGATGGAAACAAAAGGTAATCAGGTCACGACGTTTAACGCCAGCACCAGAAATACGCTGAGTACTGGATTTGACTTCTTTATAATTGACAAGATCAAGTCCCAATTTACGAAGACGCATCTCAAGATCGGCAATATTAGCTGCATCTACCTGGCCATTGTGGATTCGACCACGTTCGTCTATCGACTTGTATTGATAAGATTCCATAAGTTAACTTGTTTTCAATCTGTCTGTTAGATCGACAACTCGTGACATTTCTTCAAGACTGGTTGAACCTTCCAGGACTCGACTTGCACCAACATCAGCTAATGTCCGGAAACCTTTTGATAATGCCATGCGTAACAGATCTCTTTGCGTTCCTTTACGCGCGATCAATTCATCCATATCGGGGTCAAAGTGCAATACTTCCTGTAACGCAAGGCGGCCACTATAACCTTGATTATCACAACTTTTACAACCCCTGGATCTGTAAATCTCCTTTTGTTTATCCGTAACCTTTAATCCAAGCAAACTACGTTCAAGGTCGCCTAATGGATAGGCAACTTTGCAAACATTACACAAACTACGAACAAGCCTTTGCGCAACAATACCAATAATATTGCCGGCAATAATGTCCGGCTTGACACCGATATCGAGCAATCTTGGAATAGAACCCAACGCTGAGTTCGTATGTAGAGTAGAAAATACCTGGTGACCGGTCATTGCTGCACGAAAGGCCAAACTGGCTGTATCTTCATCACGTATTTCTCCAACCAGAATGATATCGGGATCCTGGCGCATCAAAGATCGAATACCATTTGCAAAATCGAGCCTGGATGTTTCATTTGCAGAAGTCTGGCGAATCATTGTTGTAGGGTATTCAACCGGATCTTCCAGAGTCATAATGTTAACAGACTCAGTATTCAGATAATTAAGTATTGAATATAATGTTGTCGTCTTACCGCTACCCGTTGGCCCAGTAACAAGAATAATGCCTTCGGGCCTTGCGACCATTAATTTAAGCGTATTTTGTGCATCTTCCTTTAATCCCAACTGCTCGAAAGATACAATACCTTTTTGCCTGTCCAATACTCGTAGTACGATATTCTCACCGTGTACTGTAGGTAATGTAGAGACACGGAAATCCACCAAACGTCCTGATAAGGAGAGAGAGATACGCCCGTCTTGAGGTGCGCGCGTTTCAGCAATATCCAATCCCGCCATAACTTTTAACCGGACTGCAATTGCCGACCAGTAATTCTTATGTAAACTACGAACTTGTCTTAAAACACCATCTATACGATATCGAAATCGAAGAAAACCTTCTTCAGGTTCAAAATGTATGTCTGATGCATTTCGTTTAACAGCATCAGAAAGTAAGGCATTTACCAGCCGTAAGACCGGTTGGCTATATTCATCAGATTCAGCATCAAGGCTCTGGTAATCAATTTCACCTGTTTCTATTTCATGCAATATCCCATCTACTGATAACTCAAATCCATAAAATTGATCGATTGTCTTTTCAATTTCAGCTTCACCGGCTAAAACAGGAACAACTTCAGCTTTACCACCAAGATGTGTATTAATTTGATCCAGCGCAACAACATTAAATGTATCTGCCATCGCAAGGGTTAATATTCTACGCTTAATATCATATGTTAAAGGCAATACTCGTAATCGTCGTGCCATATCTTTTGGAATCATAGAAACTGCATCACCATCTGCAACGGCAGAATTTAGATCAACACTTTCTTGTCCAATAACACCACCAATAACATCACGGATGATTGCCTCAGTAGCAAACCCAAGATGTACAAGAATTTTACCTAAATGCTCTTTAGTCCGTTTCTGCTCGGTTAATGCAATATCAATTTGATCAAGTGTAGTTACTCCTTTATTGATCAGGACTTCACCAAGCCGAAGATGTTTCTTATGTGCGCCAGTCACAGCTTTGATTCAATTATTTTTGATAGGGCAAAGATACGATTATTAACTGAGGTAAAATCAAATCTTGCATATGAATTTTGTGATAGATCTATAGCCGTCTTATAAAAATCTAAAGCTGTATCGTATTGGCCTATTTGGTCCAGACTAATCGCCAGATTAAGAACGTAATCAGGATTAATTGTATCAAGACGGTAAGCGTCAAAAAAAGCCTGCTGTGCATCTGCCCACCGAAGTTGCTTTGCATACAGGTTACCCAGTGAAAAATAAAGATATGGCAAATCACCTTCTTGTTGTATTAACACCTTGATTGCACTTTCGTCTGCTACTGGATCAGTGCTGTTTGACAAACCTATTAATGCATTAAGCGCCAGTGTATCAGCAGGATTTAACTCCAATAAGCGGATATAATGATAATAAGCACTTTCTCTATCTTCTTCATTGATAGCAATAGCAGCAAGACCAAGATGTGCATCACGATTATCTGGCTCGGTTTTTATTACATCTTGATAGATTGATTTTGCAGCATCGTAATGTCCGCCTTCATAAGCCTTGAATGCCTGGCTCACCATCACGTTCTCTTGTTTTGGTGCTTTACTTTTACTAATACTTATTAAAGAAGAATCAGCCTGGATATTTTCAGGAGGAAGTCTTGTTATTTCTTCTAAACTAATTTCATCCTGTACAGGTTTTACAGCTGATAATGTTTTATCAACTTCTGGAATATTATTTTCTTTCCCTGTTTCATTTATTACATTCTCTCCTTCGTTACCTGAATCAGCTATATCTGTTAGATTAATGTCATCCAGATCGGTAGTGATTTCACTTGATACAGCTTGTTCTTCCATCTCATCTGCAACTGCCACAAGTTGCGGTTCTTCTATCTCAGGACTAATAATCGTACCTGAGACAACTTCAGATTCAGTAATTGGTGTAATCGCAGGAAGTGGGGCTGGAGTAAATTCAATCCCACGTGCAACTTCAGGAGAGGGTAAACTTCTTGATACTGGCGTAATGGTAAAGTAGTAAAATACGGAGAATGCACCTGTAGCTAATAATACCAGAACGACAATAATGCCCCACGTAAATGAGCTTCTTTGTTGTGGGCCACCTTTACCTGCTGAAAAAACTGTCTGTGCTGCTACAGGAGTAGGTTGAAATTCACCTCCACCAAGATCTTTTGCAAGTTGATCTGCCGGCACACCAGGTAATGTTTCTTCATAAACATCTGTTCCCTGTTTGTCCTCAAACAAAACACCATGGAATGTATCATCAAATGGGGCTGATACATTTTCTGTACTCAGTCCCTCAATGATTGTGGTGTCATTCAGATCAATAGCTTCCTGAGTTTGTTCAAAAGCTTCCTCTGCAATAGGGCTTTCAAGCGTTAAATCTTCAGATATGCCAGTATCGTCAAGGGATAATTCACGGGTATTTTCTTTATCATCGTTTGTCACTTCAACCGTAGTAACGGTCTCCTCCTGTGATACCGACGGGGAATCACCGGAAACATCCAATGGCTCAAGCGACAGCTTCATTGTCTCTGTAAGTTGATCGCTGCGAACTTGATCCTTATCGACTTCATTGTCGACATTGGAATCATCATCTGCAGCTATTTCTGTGCGGGCAGTCGCCTCAACTTGCTCAAGTCGCTTTGCTGCTCGTTTCTTTTCTTCTTCCGCCTTTTTCAAGGCATCCATCAACAGACTCACAAGGCACCTTCTCCTTGTTCTAAGGTACTACTTGATGGTTGATATTCTCTGGATAGATATTTTTTATACTCTTGTAAATAACCATCGAGACCTGGATTTCTTATGATTATTGGTCTTAAGAAAATAACCAGTTCTGTTTTTGTATATTGTGCAGAGGTTGATTTGAAAAGATTACCAAACAGGCCCTGATCTTTAACTCCGGGAATACCGGCATCATTGTCCTTAGTTTCATCCTGCATTAATCCACCCAAAACACCGATTTGTCCATCTGTTAACCTTAAAACGGATTCCATTTCCCTGACAGCAATCTGTGGTACAAGATTTTGAATACCTACAGGAATATTAGGGTTAGGATCCGCCACACCCAGACCAACAGTCCTTGAAATAGTTGGTCGTACATTCAATGTAATCGTGCCGTTAGAATCTATCTGTGGTGTCACTGACATAACTATACCCACCGGTACCGTTTTCGCTGTTGTATCAACTGTTGTTGTTATAACGCCCTGCGTCGATGTGGTATCTGCATCGATCTCAAAGTAAACAATATTTTCAACCACTTTCAATAGGGCAGTCTGGTTATTCAGAACCATGACTTGTGGGCTGGACAAGATCTTGGTATCACCAAATTCATCCAATAGACTGACTGTCGCGGTCAGACTCTGCTCTCTGGTGGGTGTTGCATTATTCACATTCGCCGGGTTATTGGGTGAATTTGCCTGTGGATCAACCGCTCGTATCACAAATGAACTGAGTACACTCGCAGCAACGGGTGCACCAGCCAGTGTTGTTGAAACAAAATCAATACCTGCTTTTCCCGCTTGGTTTAAAAACGACCAATCAATACCTGCCTGGTATTGTTTGTTGAGTGTGACTTCGACAATGGTTGTTTGCACCAGTACCTGTCTTTTAGCGCTGACAAGAACCTGGTCGATAAAAGATTGTACTTGTTCATGCTGCATAGCAGTGGCCCTGACTGTGAGAATACCTGATTCTGGGTTAGGAATGACTGTTTCAGTCATGGCTATTTCTCCAGTTGACCCACCTGATGTTTCTTCACCTAATATTGCAGAGATATTGGTCACTAGCCTGGCCCAAAAATGATGGACTGACTCTGTGCTGACATCAGTCGTTGAAGTATTCCCGCCACCACCGCCGGACTCAGTATCACCACCACTTGTTGATGATATTTGTGTTGAGACAGAACTCGTACTTGATGTATCTCTGGATAAATTAACGTAATCAACTTTATAGGTGCGTAAAAAAGGCGTGTCTTGAGAAATGATTAGATTATTACCGTCATATTCATAACGCATGTCCACCTGGTTTGAAATACGCTTCAGAATCTGTGGCAAGGTTTGTTCAACTGCATTAATTGTTACAACACCATTAATATCAGGGTGAATATCGACATTAACCTTGGCATCACGTGCCAAAGCAAATAATAACTCTTTGACAGGCACTTCATTTACAACAACCGTATAACGCTCAAGTTGTTCAGGAGTGCTCGGTTCCGGGAGTACTGGCACATGCTCAACCAGTTCTGGAATCTCGGATTCTGGCGCAGGTGATACTTCAGTGCTCAGGTGGCCCTCAGACGGTTCAAATGGTTCAGGTTCTATCTCGGCGCAGCCTGATACAGACAAAACCAAGGCAAACAGGATAATATTTTTAATCATGTTAAACATTGCCCCCAAATATCAGTATTTGTATCGTTATAAATCATTGCATCATGAATCACTTGAAAGTTTGTGACATTCATAGCTTTTTATCATTTATTAATGGTCGATAAATAATTGTACTACAGAGCTTACAGGTAAGCTCTGTAGCAACTGTTTTATGGTTTATTGCTGATTCCGAAGGCAGTATCGTCAATTGATTCAATAATGCCATTTCATCTTCACCATGTTCGCTAACTGCTTTAATCAAATCGCGTATTTCAAGTAACTTACTCTCTCTAATATTTTCTTCAGTGTTTGTTACAACAGATTCATTCACGATGTCTGGGTAGAAATAGATATCTTGAACAAGCGACTGCCATTGAGATAATTCCAGATCAGATGGATCTGGTCGAGGTATAGACACATCCGGGCCCATATTAACTTCGTCAACAATAATTGCTTCACTCCCGGTTAAATCAGCAAGAGATGATTCTGTGTTTTCTTCTGCTGGGTCATCTACCGGGTATATTTGAGGGGTTGTTTCAATACTTTCACGTGCTTCCTTTACTAACATCAATGAAGCATTACCAATCTTTGAAGATTCAGTCCCTTCATTCATTCCTTTGGAACCACTTTCTTTAATACGGTTTATATCGTTCATTGCAAAAGATGAAAGATTCATGTTGGGCAGGTAAGCAATTATTACTGCAAATATAATCACTGAAGCACTAATCAATCCCCAACGAAAAGTAAGGTTGTGTTGCTGATCAACAAACTCCGTTTCACGTGCAGCAAGCTTCACATGTTTTGCAGTAACGGTATTTGAATTAGCTGCATAACAAGCCAACATCGCCTTATCAGCCAGAATATTAATTCGCCGCAACAAACCATTAGAATATTTTGAAATTGTCTTGATTGCTTTTTCGTTAAACAGCTCAACTGAACGATAACCACATGCCCGCAATCGTGAATTTATATAATCTTTAACCTCGTTTGGTTTTAAAGGCGCTAAATAAAAACTGTATGTGATCCTTTCCTTCAGTTGTCTTATCTCTTGCTTTGAGATCATTATATCCAGTTCAGGCTGGCCAAAGACGACAATCTGTAATAGTTTATTTTGAGCTGTTTCAAGATTACTTAGCAGGCGAATTTCTTCAAGCGTTGCAATGGGCATGCTTTGCGCTTCTTCAACAAACACGACAACCTGCTTATTTTCTGCATGACGTTCAAGCAAGTAATTCTGTAATGAATTCATCACCTTCAGGCGACTATCATCCGGACGGACTTTTAAATTAAGTTCAAAAGCTATGGCATGTAGAATGTTATCTGGCGAGAGACTTGGGTTAGCCAGATAAACAATCTCAATTTTATCCGGTAATTCTTTTTCCAGCATCCGGCAGAGTGTTGTCTTGCCGCTACCAACTTCACCGACCAGTTTGACAATACCCTCGCCACTAGTTACGGCATAAATCAATGCATCCAGAATGGCACCACGATCACCACCGGGAAAGAACAAACTCGTATCGGGAGTTATCTTGAAGGGTGGTTGTTTTAGACCAAAATAATCGTAATACATAGCTTTTTACCGTGTGCTCATTCCGAGTCTGTATTAATATTTAAACGCTGAAGCCTGCTATATAGTGTAGTACGGTTTATACCCAGCATGCGCGCGGCTTTACTCAGATTTCCATTACATTTCGTTAAGGCGTTATT
>CAYMPA010000007.1:0-42619 GCA_964392105.1 uncultured Enterobacteriaceae bacterium | reverse complement strand
AAGGTTATGTCTATGTATGAATATTATGCGTCGATCCATCAGCCCTTGAGGGGTGCACCCACAGGGCATAAAGGTACCGAGGTCCTTGGAGATAAAAAAAGGGAGCGAAGAGCTCCCTTTTATCAAACTGAAATGATTTTATTGAATCTGGCTTACCATATAATCAACTGCAGCTTTGACTTCATCATCACTAAGGGCAGGGTTACTCCCCTTTGCTGGCATCATACCCATTTTACCAGTAAAACCATTAATCGCATGGTCATATAAGGTCTCGATACCCTGTTCTACACGAGGTCCCCATGCAGCAGCGTCGCCAGTTTGTGGAATCATCGCAGCCATAGCGGCTATCCCATGGCAGTTTACGCAAAGACCTTTATAGACTGTTTCACCAATATCACCACTTGCTTCATCGCCAGCAGGGGCTACAGCAATCGTCTCTTCAACGGTTTCATCTGTTTCCTTTCCCACCGCAGTAACCTGCCCTACAGGTTCCGTAATCTCAGCGACTTTTGCAGCGCGCATATTGGCCTCTGCTTCATCGTCTGATCCAGCAAATTGTGCAATGGTGAAAAATACCACCATCATTACAGCGATTACGCCAAGCGCTAGTGAAAAATTTCTGAAAAAAATTCGATCTTGTTCTTTACTCATTACTCATCCCCAGGGGTAAATTCCCAAAATTTCCAGTATATGTACTATTAAAGGGGCGAAAGTATACCTATTGTCTGTATCCGTGGGAACTATGGACGATTTTGGCTTTTTTTAGACGGCTTGTTTTAATTGCGATATAGGGAATAAGGATAAGGCCTCGTCATAGAGCGGCATTGCCTCAGAACGAACACGATCAAAGTCTAAATGACCTGTATTCGATTGTCTTAGAGCTTCAATATCAGTCATATTAGGAAATTCTTTCTCATTTGGATGTAAACGCCCGGAACAATAAATAATAGCCGCTTCCTGTCTATATTCAGGCGCAATCTCGGGGCAATTCTGGTAGCGAATCCCGGAAATGATGGAATTGGGTATCGACCAACCTTCGAGTAAATCCGCGCCGAGTTCACCGTAATCAAAACCAAATGTCGATCGTTCGAACAAGTATAGGGGGTAGCCTGTTTTTTGATGTTGGGATAACACCCTTTGCATTAATCGCGGATCACGAATACTCATAACCATATGGCCAATGTCAGACAATAATCCCAGAGTGAATAATCTATCTGCTTCAGGAATGTTCAATTCATTTGCACAACATTTTGCGACTACTGCACGCATGACTGAGTTTTGCCAAAATGTAGAGACATCATAATTCACGCCGACAATGGACTGGAATGCATGTGAAACTGATATGGCCAATACCGTGTCATGGACCGTCTTTGAACCAAGTAACGAGACGGCTCTTTTAACAGTATCAATTTTTGATATTTGACCATAAAAAGGGCTGTTAGCGATTTTTAATAGTCTTGTTGAAATTGCAGGATCAAACGAAACCAGTTGAGCAAGTTCCATCATACCAACCTCAGGATCTTCGACAGCCTCTTTAACCGCAATATAGATGTCGGGTAAGGTGATCAGGTTTGCAATATCAACCAGATATTCTTGTGTATTCGACATTGGTTTAACATCTCCATATGGTAAATATCGACTACTCGTTACATATAGTTTAGATATTCATGATCCGTACCAGAATAGGCAGATTATTGATAAAAACCTGAAACTTCATATAAATATTATTTATTTTAGAATATTTCTTGCTGAGCGTTAAAACAGGCACATTGTTTGCTTTAAGTGCCTATACTTTAAGAAAAGTCATGCAGATTTATGGGGATAGGCTGATTTTATCCTGGTACTGATGATATGACACAGGTGGGTTATCTATGGATGAAGAGTATGTGTTACATCCTCCAACTTATGAGTGGACTGTCAGGCTATTTAGTCGACTCAGAAAAATGCTTGGTATCAATATCAAACTTCAAGGTGATCAGGCGCTGCTGGCACAGGGTGAGATCTTTCTTTTTAATCACTTTGCACGTATTGAAACTTTCCTTCCGCATTACCTGATATACCGGGAAACCGGTGCTTTTTGTCGATGCATTGCGACAAAAAAGTTATTTAAAGGTAGTGAAGCCTTTAGTAAATATCTTTCCCGTGTTGGTGTCATCCCAAATGATCACGATGAACTGCTACCTATGCTAATGACCGAAATTATTCGTGGACGTAAGGTCGTAATCTTTCCTGAAGGAGGCATGATTAAGGATAGGCGTGTCCTGGATGAAAAAGGCAGGTTCAGGGTTTATTCACGTAAGGCAGAAACTTATCGAAAACACCATGCTGGTGCGGCGGTATTAGCGAATGCGGTTGATACTTTTAAGCTTGCAGTACGCACAGCGGAAAGAGCTCAGAATTGGGAGCGTATTGATGCATGGGTTAACACGTTGGGACTTAAAAACAGGGAGCACTTGTTATTTGCGGCACGACGAAGAACAAGGATCATTCCAGGAAACATTACGTTCTATCCGATTAATACCAGCGACAATTTATTAAATAAAGGCGCGGGCTTATTTAATACAGAATTAAACCCAAAAGTTAGTGAAGAGTTAATTATAGAAACCAACTTGTTATTAAAACATACGGATATGGATATGCGTCTCGGAAGACCGGTCTGTTTGGCCGAGTGCCGGCCCTGGTGGGAACGAAAGCTACAGCAATATCTCGCACGCAACCTGGAAACAGTAGAAGATTTTTTTACACTTAAAGGTCTGAACAAACCCTGGGTTGAAAAATTAATCAGAAGAAGTATTCGTCATAGTAGTGAGAAGCTGCGAGACAGGTACATGGAAGATATCTATAAGGAAGTGACTGTGAATCTGAGTCATCTTACATCGACCATTATTCTAAACCTGGTAGATAAAAATATAACCGAGACTACAGCGAAAAAGTTTTATTTGATAGTCTATCTAGCAGTCAAGCATATACAGCAGCAACCCAACGTACATTTACACCGAAGTTTAAGAAACCCGGAAGTCTATGCCGATCTTGCAATTGGCAGGAAGAAGGCATTGAAACAATTCCTTGATATTTCTGCTGAAAACGGATTGATAGAATTAAAACATGGCCGTCTGACCTTACTTGAAAAACTCAAGGATGATTTTGAGATTGATACAGTACGTATTGAAAATACCATACAGGTTTATGCAAATGAAATGGCGCCCGTTGTTGGTGCTATAACGGCAGTAAAGCGTGCTGTTAATGAATACGAAACAATAAGTGACACCGTTCTTGCAAATTATCGTCATGATGATGAACTACGATGTTATGACTGGAATCACCATTATTACAACAAACCTCGTTTTGATGACATAAACCGGCACGAGTCGGCAACAGAAAGTGGGCGTCCGTTTTTTGTCATACCGGAAGAAGGTCAGTGTGATATCGGTGTAGTTTTAGTACATGGTTTCCTGGCCTCTCCCGCCGAGATGAAACCTTTTTCAGACAAACTCGTTGCTGAAGGTTATCCGGTTTATGGTGTACGCTTACCGGGTCATGGGACTTCACCGGTTGATCTACGTGAACATAGTTGGGAAGACTGGTTACGTGCCGTTCAACATGGCTATGAAATATTAGCTGCCCATGTCGATAAAATTTGTTTGGTAGGTTTCTCTACCGGTGGCGTCTTATCCTTGATCTATGCTTCTGAGCATCCACCCGATCTTGCTGGTGTGGTTGTCATCAATCCACCATTGAAATTTAACAACAAGAATATGATGTTTGTGCCCTTGTTACATGGTGTTTCACGTCTTGTACGTTGGGCGTCATCACTGGAAGGAATCATGCCTTATCGTAGTAGTACTCCTGAGCATGTGCGTATTAACTATCGGAATATTCCGGTAAGGGGTTTGTATGAGTTGGTTCGTATGAACTACGTCCTTAATCATCAACTCGGTCGCGTTCGTTGTCCTTGTCTGCTTATGCAGTCTACAAATGATCCCATTATCACCCCTGATAGTTCGCAAATATTACAAGACGGTCTGGTTAATGCTGACGTTTCTTATATTGAAATCGAGTCGAAGCGCCATGGCATCTTGTATGAAAATGAAGCAGACACTCACAAGATAGTGATGCAATATATACGACGACTTTTAGATCCTTCTATACAGCAAAGTCGTCTTACCGAGGAGGAACATAAATGGGCGAGTTGATCTATGCTGTATTGTTGATGTTATCAATGAAAGTAGTACAGGTGGATCATTCTTCACCTGAAGAGTATGCAGGAGTAAGTTAATGACGAAAGGGAAAGCAGATAACAAGCGACCCGTCTATATCGTTGATAGTGCACGAACACCATTTCTACGTGCGCGTGGTCGTCCCGGTATTTTTGCGGCTGCGGACCTGGCGTTGAAATCAGCTCAGCCATTGATGTTACGACAGCCCTTCGAAGCTGAAGGACTTGATGAGGTGATCCTGGGTTGTGTTATGTCTGCAGCGAATGAAGCGAACATTGCCCGGGTTGTTTCATTACGACTTGGATGTGGTGATCAAGTGCCCGCCTGGACCGTTCAGCGTAACTGTGGCTCTGGTCTGCAGGCTGTAGATACAGCTTTCCGTTATATAGCAGATGGTTATTCTGAAATGATACTTGCCGGTGGTGTTGAAGCTATGAGCAAGGCCCCTGTTATGTTGAATAGACAAATGGTCGATTGGTTAAGTGATTTAAACCAGGCAAAGAGTTTAGGAAAAAAACTTTCAGTATTAAGCAAGATCAGATCGGGACATCTGAAACCGGTCATCGCATTGTTATTAGGCCTGACTGATCCTGTTGTTGGACTATCTATGGGTAAGACAGCAGAAATACTTGCCAGTCGATTCGGAATAAGCCGGGACGAGATGGATGCCTTTGCAGTCAGAAGTCATCAACGATTAGCGGCAGCACAAACTGACGGTCGCCTGGATGAAGTCGAAGTTATCTATGACCAAAACGGCAAGTCTTATGATTCAGATGACGGCGTGCGACCGGATAGTAATGTTGACTCATTAGCTAAACTCAAACCAGTTTTTGATCGGCCTCATGGTCTGGTTACCGCTGGTAATAGTGCACAGGTAACCGATGGTGCAGCATGGGTATTGTTGGCTAGTGAAGAAGCTGTTAAGCAGTATCAATTAGAACCAATTGGGCGAATTGTCGATTGTGACTGGGCCGGGTTGGCACCTTCACAAATGGGATTAGGTCCAGTTTATGCAACCTCCGCATTGTTGAAAAAAAACAAACTCGGTATAGCAGATATAAATTATTGGGAGATTAATGAGGCCTTTGCGGCACAGGTATTGTCATGTGTCCGGGCGATGATGGATAAGGAGTTCTGTCGAACTGAACTGGATCGAAGTAGTGCGATTGGAGAGATCGATCAGGAGTGTCTAAATGTTGATGGTGGTGGTATCAGTTTAGGTCATCCGGTTGGGGCGAGCGGCGCCCGTATCGTGTTACATATACTGAAGATCTTGCAACGGACGAATTCCCAAAAAGGTATTGCCTCTTTATGTATCGGTGGTGGCCAAGGTGGGGCCATGTTGTTGGAGAATGCACATGCTGGCTGAGAATAAGAACTTACAAAGGCGTGAATATCGAAATATCTATGTTGAGAGAGATGCCGATGGCATAGCATGGCTTAACTTTAATCAAGCTGATAGCAGTACCAATGTATTAACTGCAGAAATGTTTGTCGATCTTGATGCAGCATTGGATGACATTATAAAAGATCCCCCCGCCGGGCTGGTATTTTTATCCAGTAAAAAATCCGGTTTTATTGCCGGTGCTGATGTGAAGGCATTTACACGTATTGATACCGAAGCCCAGGTAAAAGAGATCATCGAAACGGGCCAATCCATGTTTAACCGAATTGAATCACTTGCTGTTCCTACAGTTGCATTGATACATGGCTTTTGTCTCGGTGGTGGTTTGGAATTGTCATTATCCTGTGATTACCGAATTGCATGTGAAGATGAATCAGCACGCATAGGCTTACCAGAAGTTTTATTAGGTATCCATCCGGGTTTTGGTGGCAGTGTAAGATTAATACGCCTTATTGGTGTGTTATCGGCGATGCCACTGATGCTGACCGGGCGTAGTCTGGATACTCGCAGGGCAAAACGGCTTGGTATTGTCGATCAGTCTGTGCCTCGCAGACATCTAAAAATTGCGGCTATAAAGTTGATCAATAACAAACCGGTATTGAAACGAAAAGGATTTTTAGCAACATTAGTTAATGTTTCATTGATTCGACCATTTATAGCGAAGTTAATGAAACAACAAACTGCCAGGAAAGTGGATGAGCAACACTACCCTGCCCCGTTTGCATTGATTGATTTATGGAAACATAAAGGTGGTGATGATACGGCAATGATGAAAGGCGAAGCCGACTCGATCGCCAAATTGTTTATGCACCCAACTACTAAACGTTTAGTAAGAGTATTTATGTTGCAGGAACAATTAAAAGGGCTGGGCGCCAACAAAAGTAATTTTGATCCACGACACGTACATGTTATTGGTGCCGGTGTTATGGGTGGGGATATAGCAGCCTGGTGTGCATTAAAAGGAATGCGTGTCACTTTACAGGACCGCGAACCTGAATATATTGGGCCGGCAATGCAACGTGCAAGTAAACTATTTAAACGACGTCTGAAAAATAAATATGAAAGACAATCTGCTAACGATCATTTGATCCCTGATCATAAAGGCTACGGTATAGAACATGCCGATGTCGTTATTGAAGTTATAATTGAAGACCTGGATGCAAAGGTATCTCTTTATAAGGGTATCGAGCAACGTTTAAAAAAGGATGCGGTGCTGGCGACAAACACATCCAGTATTCCATTGGAAAATCTCGCCGAACATCTTGAAAATCCATCACGATTGATTGGTCTGCATTTTTTTAACCCGGTTGCAAAGATGCAATTGGTCGAGGTGTTAAAGGCAGATATAACTGATCAGGTGCAACTGCAAAAGGGTATGAGTTTTACCCGCGCTATTGATCGTTTGCCTTTACCCGCAAAAAGCGCCCCGGGTTTTCTGGTAAACCGGATTCTATTACCTTATTTACTAGAAGCAGTGGAGTTACTCGGTGAAGGTGTACCTGCAACTTTTATTGATAAGGCAGCTACCCGGTTTGGTATGCCCATGGGCCCGATACACCTTGCTGATGCCGTCGGCCTGGATATCTGTTATTCGGTTGCACAGATATTGTCTAATGCCCTGGGAATGCCTTTACCCGGTCTGTTATCAGAGATGCTTGAAGAAGGACAATTAGGGGTAAAATCGGGCAAGGGATTTTATACCTATAAAAAAGGCAAGCCGATAGCTGAAAAGAAAATTAAAAATTCACCTTTAACGGAACAAGAAGTTCAGGACAGAATGATATTAAGATTATTGAACGAGTGTGTTGCCTGTTTGCGAGAAGGGATTGTTGATGAACCGGCCTTGCTTGATGCTGGTATGATCTTTGGTACAGGCTTTGCCCCTTTCCGTGGCGGACCAATTCATTACCTGGAGGATCGTGGTATTAGTGAAACACGACGGGAACTGGAGCAGCATGAACAGCGTTACGGTAAACGTTTTATGCCTGACCCTGGTTGGTCGGATCTTCATACCTACCTGAAATAGGGATGATGTTTTACAAATATTTCGACAGGGAAAAGTATTTAAATACTTTTTCTCTTACGCAAATTTAATAATATCTGTAAAAAAGATAACGGCGTTGCCCACCATGTGTGGTAATGAACTCCATTTTCCATTTAGAGAACAATGCCGAATAGTTACAGCAGAGACTCCTAATATTTCCGCTACCTGACGAGGGGTAAGATAGCGTGGTTGTGCATATAGTTGTTCTTCCAGTACCGCCAATCCTTCAAAAGAAGGTTAAGTGAGTATTAAGACATATCGAGATTAACGAAAATAACAATACATGTATGATAATAGTAGGTGATTCGGTTCAATCAAGGTGTCTTTCTTTGTAAAAATAAAAATCTGTTATATTTCAATCTGAATTTTTAAGGGCCAGGCATAAAAAATATAATGAACACTAAACGTATCCTCGTTTTTCAACACCTCGCTGTTGAGCATCCGGGCATTTTTCGGGATTTCTTCAAGGAAGACGGGTTTGAACTTTTTACAGTTGAGCTCGATGAAGGTGAATTGATAGCGGACTTGACCGATTTTGATGCATTGTGGGTTATGGGAGGGCCGATGGATGTCTGGGAGGAAGATGAATATCCATGGTTGATTGAAGAGAAGGCAGCAATTAGAAAAGCAGTTAGTGAATTAAAAATGCCTTATGTGGGTATTTGTCTCGGCCATCAATTACTTGCGGACGCATTGGGCGGCGAGGTTGGGCCTGGTACAAAACCTGAAGTCGGTGTTATGTCTATCCTGAAAACTGATCCTGGGAAACAAAGTCCTTTTTTTCATAATCTACCCGATACCATGAAGTCATTGCAGTGGCATAGTGCGGAAGTGAAGACAGTACCTGAAGGTTTTCAAATACTGGCTAAATCAGATTTGTGTGCTATTCAATCTCTTGGTTTAGGCAGCCAGGTTTTTACCACACAGTACCATCAAGAGATTATCAATACGACCGTGTCAGACTGGAGCGAAATTCCGGAATATAAATATGCATTGGAAGCAACACTGGGCGATAACGCTGTAGAAAAACTTGAAAAGAGCGCCCTTCAATATATGGATGAATTTAACAAAACCGCCAGACAACTTTATATAAACTGGAAGTCTGTCGTATTTGATAATTAATTGCCGAGATTCTTATTTAATAATTTATCTTTTTTACGTGACTCGGATGCGAGTTCTTTTTTGTACTCAATAAGCTTATTCATCAGTTTTACATTACTGGTCGCCAATATCTCTATAGCTAATAGACCTGCGTTTTTACCGGCCCCAATTGCAACAGTTGCAACAGGGACACCGCCAGGCATTTGAACTATTGATAATAATGAATCCATACCGCCTAATGCGTCGGTTTTTACCGGAACACCGATGACAGGTAGCGGAGTGTTACTTGCAACCATTCCAGGTAAATGTGCAGCACAACCGGCCGCTGCAATAATAACCCTCAGTCCTTTTTTATATGCATTCTTTGCATATCTGGACATATCATCAGGAGTGCGGTGAGCAGAAACAACATGTACTTCATAAGGAACAGAAAAGTCGTTACATATGTCTGCTGCTGCCTCCAATGTATGCCAGTCGGAATCACTTCCCATAATAATGCCAATTAACGGCTTGTTTTCAGATTTCATTTTTTTGCGCTCCGAAACGAATGCATGATGCAGCATTGTTAGCTATCTGTTCAGCCTCATCAATATTTGGACCTAGTGCTGTAACATGCCCCATCTTGCGTCCCATATTAGTTGTTGTTTTTCCATATACATGTATATGTGCACCATTTACTTTTAATGCCTGTTCTATACCAACTGGATATCCTGTGCCTTGTTCTTCACCAAGCATGTTCATCATAACCGCTGCAGGGGTAATCATCCTGGTTGAACCTAGAGGTAACCCAAGAATAGCCCGTACATGATTTTCAAATTGTGAACATTCACAGGCTTCAATTGTATAGTGCCCGGAGTTATGTACCCTGGGCGCCATTTCGTTAAGGACAATATGGTTATCCTCCGTGAGAAACATTTCAACTCCTATCGTGCCTACACCATCAATTATTATTACGGCCTTACATGCCAGTTCTATGGCCTCATTAGCAAGTTCATCATCAATACGTGCCGGTGCACGTATAATATGGCATATGTGATCTTTTTGGACTGATTCGACTACGGGATAGTTGACCATTTCACCATCTGACCCCCGTGTCACCATAACCGCTAATTCAGTAGTGAAATTACAAAAGCCTTCAACATAGAGGCCTCTGTTATCACCATCCAGTTTTGCCCAGGCATTATTAATATCTGTTGGATTATGGAGTGTGGTATTTCCTTTGCCATCATAACCGTTTCGTCTTGCTTTTATGACAAGTGGCCAACCAAGTTGATCAGCATGATGGATTATCTCTTCACGTGAATTAATTTTTGCAAATGGTACGACAGGGATGCCTGCATCACTGAGCGCCTGTTTTTGAATCAGTTTGTCTTGAACCAAACCAATTGTTGCAGAACCTGGATATAATTGATGTCCTGCCTTTTCGAGAGCTTGTAAACTATTTGCATCAACAAACTCATTTTCCAGGGAAACCACATCGACCTTCTCAGCAAGTTCCAGCAGCTTAGCGGGATCATCCCAGTCGCCATGTAAAATATCAGCAGCGAGACTGGAAGACGGTGTGTTTTCCGTTTTTTCCAAAATAACGATCTCACAACCCAGTTCCATAGCGGGTAGTGCCGTCATTTTTGCGAGCTGACCGCCGCCGACGATACCAATTCGATGCCCACTGACAATATGATTATTACCGGTTTTGTTTAGAGCAATTGTCATGTGTATAAATATATAAACACTCGTAAAAAAGTCGGCGAATTTAGCACAATCTTCGTAGTAAATCTGTAGTTATGCCCATGCATAGTTAAAAATGTTTATAGAATCAGATTAATAATGCCAGGTATAGACATTAAAATGATTATAAGACTGGTTACATGAAACCAGTTTATTGGTTAATTACAACCAAAATATACAACCAATAATGAATTAAATATACGTAAAAAATGCTATATAAGTCTTTGTTAATTATAAATAATGATCCTTTTTATTAATAATGGCACATGACCTGCATTACATGAAAGTACGTAACGAGAATTACACCAATTTTTTAACATAACGTGAGGATAAGGCTATGAAATGGGAAACACCTGAATACAATGACATTCGTTTTGGTTTTGAAGTCACTATGTATATCAACAACAAATAAGACTTCCTTCTCGAAAGACAATAAAGGGACCGCAGGGTCCCTTTTTTATTGACTGTAATGTAAAGAATAAACTCACATGAGATGTAATTGTTCTTCACTCATACAACAATTACGTCCACTATCTTTGGCTTTGTAAAGTGCCTTGTCAGCTCTTTTAAATACCGTGTCGAGATTGTCATTGCCTTTGAATTCAGCGAGACCACATGAAATCGTAATTGGTACATTTTTATCGCCATACTGAAAAGTACATCGTTCGATACTTTCCCTTAACGTTTCAGCGATAGTGATTGCAGCAGATAAATTTGTTTCTGGAAAGATTAATGCGAACTCTTCACCTCCATACCGACAAAAGAAGTCGCTTTTTCTTACCTTGGAAACACATTTTTCTGCAACCGTTCGTAATACGATATCTCCTGCCTTGTGACCATACGTGTCATTTACAACTTTAAACTTATCAATATCAACCAGGCAAAGAGTTAATTTGTTATTATATCGTTGCCAGCGCTGGTATTCATGACTGATGTGTTCATCATACGCCATTCGATTTGGTATGCCTGTCAGGGCATCGTTATAAGCTTTACTTTTTTCTTCCTCGATACATTGTCTGAGCTTTTCTGTCTCAGACTCCATATTGCTCAAGCGATCTACCAATTCCTTATGATGATTATCAGATTGTTTTTTTCGATGTTGTTCGACACTGATGAATTGATCCATGTTGGTTTGTAAAACTTCAATCCGTGTATTGATGGTATTTTTAATAGCTTCAATCGTGCCAGCTTCATTAACTCCTGATTGTATTAATTTGATTTGTGTTTCCATTTCAGAGTTATGCGTGACAGAGTTTGAGAAAGATTTATTTTCAAGAGTTTCTATATCAGCAATTTGTAAGGTTATTTCGTTTAATTGATGGGTAACTTTTTTCAGAAAACTTTCAGTTTCATTTAATTCAGACTGAATTTCCATATAGGCATTGCTTATTGTTAGTGCAATGCGACGTAGTATATTACCTGTATTTGTACCGTCTTTACGTTGTTCAAGTTGTTTTTTTAGAGTGTCTAGTTTTGTTTGTGATTTTCCTGGTATTGTTATCCAGTCAAGTAAAGTAATCAGGTTTTCTATATTAAATCTACTTTCAGTAGTAACTGTAGAATTTTCGGCTTTGTTACCTTCAGTTATAATTGATTTTGTATTTATTTTTTCAATGCACTGATTAATTGCCTTTAATTTTTCTTGTTCACCTTTTAAAGCAATCGATTTTTTACATAACTCAGCCAACGATGGCTCTGTATCCTGATGATCAGAGAGCTTTTTGAGGAACACCTTAAAGGTATCGGGTTTTTGTTTTTCCTTTACCGATGATTTATTTATATTTGTAATTACATCATTAATTAATTTCAATCTGGAAACAGGGTTAACTGAGTTATCCTGTATGTCATTATTAATCTCTCTTACTTTGTTTGAGTATTGATCGTACTGATTGTCATTTGATAATAATTGTATAACGCTTGTAATCAGGTGATTAGTTCTTGATGCATCTGCGTCTTTGTTTTTTTTGAGTTTCAGAATGGCCTGGACAATTTGATTAATTTCATTTAGTGGTAAATTATTGCTGGATTGCTTTAATGCTTCTTTAAGATCAAGCAATTTTTTGTCGAGGATATCGTTCGAGCCTTGAAACGCGAAGGCCAGTCTTAATACAGTTTTTAATAATTCATGCTGCTGCAGTTCCCATTCTTTCCCTTTTACATCCAGTTCTTTTAATGTCTGAACGTATTGTTTTTTCCAGTCAGTTTCTGGTTCAGCGGCATTTTCTTGTGACAGCATTGATTGCACCTAACAATTAAATAAATCATAGTGCAGGCGCTGCTCACGGATTATTATTCCTGCCACAACAAAAACAGGCAGAAATAACTATCACAGAATTAAGGGCTTACTCGTTTGCAGTGCTCACCCTCTCTTTATCGACGAGTGTATCGATTACCTTTAGGACATTTGAGAAACTGCCAGCAGTTGAACCGCTTATCATATACTTGCCGTTAACAATGACAGCCGGGACGCCGGTGACCTTGTAACGCTGTCCCATGACGAAGGCCTGTTTGACCTTGGTATCAACTTCATCGGATTCGTATATTTTTGTGAATTCGCCTTTATCGACACCATGTTTGATGAAGAATTTTTTGATTGATGCATCATCGTAAATTTTCTTTTTCTCCTTATGGATGGCATCGAATAGAGGGGTATGGATGCCGTCGAGAATGCCTAATTTTTGTGCAGTGAAGTATGCCTTGGCATGTGGAATCCAGCTCTTGCGAAAGATACCCGGCATACGCCTGAAAACAACGTCTTCTGGCTTGTTTTCAAGCCATCGATGTACAAATGGTTCGAAATCGTAGCAATGAGGGCAGGCATACCAGAATATTTCCAATACTTCGATCTTTTCACCAGTCTGGGTTGGTTGTACGGGTGTGATTGTGGCGTAACCATCAGCCGCATATGCCTGGTTGCAAATCGAAAGTAGTAATAAAAGCGATATGTAATTTATTGTTTTTTTCATGGGGTTCCTTATTTATTATAAATTTTGAATATCCGGGTCCATCTATACAGGATTAGACCCTCAAATTTGAGTTTTACTTCAGGATAGTGTGATTTTCTAATGTAGGCCCTGGATATATTCTGAGATGGCTTCAATTTGGGCATTAGTCATAGGCCCGGTAATTGACCGCATAACATTATTTGCATCATTATTACGATCTTCTGCCTTGAACATTTTTAATTGGGTCGCTGTATATTCAGCATGTTGTCCACTCAATGAAGGATATAATGCTCCTGGATTGCCTGTACCCGCTGGACCGTGGCAAGCCATGCAAGCCGGGATACCTGCCTGACTGTCTCCCGCCCGATAGATTCGCTGTCCAGATTCAATTAATTCGGGTTTAGCAGAACCGATCTTTGTTTTTTGGCTGGCGAAATAGGCCCCTAAATCTTCCATATCCTGCTCACTTAGTGGGGCTACCATTCCTGTCATCTGGGCGTTTACACGATTGCCATCTTTGAAATCTTTCAGCTGCTTAACAATATAAGAAGCATGTTGACCTGCAAGTTTTGGCCAAACCGGATTTACACTATTACCGTCAACACTATGACAAACTGCACAGGTTTGTGAGAGAGTTTTGCCTTTTGCCGGGTCGCCACCAGCAGCATAACTATAACCAGAAACAAGCATAAACAGACTAATAGCAGTTAAATAAAATATTTTCATAATTCCATATCCTTTAGGTAGCATAATACCGGGTAGAGACAATAAACTCATAGTATGATTATTTTTCAGGTTTATGTCCTGATAACAAGGGTAATTCATAAGTAAATAATCTTCAAAAGCATAAGCAAACTATTTTTCAATCGATAGTGTATGTAATGTAGATCCCCGTATTTCATGGAGAAAGTACTATAAATACTGAGCAAATATTACCAAATGGTTGGTACAGTCGCTTTGATTTCACAAAAGGTGTAGCGGCTATAAAACAGCTCCCTGTTGACAGAGGTACAGAAGTCGCGTTCGCTGGTCGTTCAAATGTTGGTAAATCAAGCACTATAAATAAAATCACCAACCGACGTTCCCTGGCAAGGACCAGTAAACAGCCTGGCAGAACCAGAGAGTTGAATTATTTTTCTTATGATGAAAGTACGCATATTGTTGATTTACCGGGATATGGTTATGCGAAGGTCAATGCTTCGATGCAACAGACCTGGGCAAAATTACTTGAACGCTATCTACAGGAAAGAAATTCCTTGCGTGGAGTGTTTCTGATCATGGATATACGCCATCCAATGGGGAATTTTGATCAACTAATGTTGGACTATTGTCAGAATTGCAATTTGCCACTGCATATTCTTTTGAACAAATCAGATAAGTTGTCTCGAAATGCTGCTAATAAAACGATGTTAGAGATTCATCGAGAATTGGCAAATCCCGATATTAGTCTGCAATTATTTTCTGCTTTAAAGGGGTCGGGTGTTGATGAAGCTCGCCAGAAGCTCGCAGATTGGTTGTTTTCTGAGTGAAAATGACAATATAAAAAGTAGCCCCGGGTGATACTTTAGGGAAAAGGAGGGCATCCGGGGCCAGAATGTCCCGGCTGGGGAGAACCGGGTGTTTTTTCCTACCAAGGGAGGTATGGCAGAAAAAATTTACTGCTAATGGTTTAGAACATAGATAGTATCTGAAGTTCCCGGTTTTTAAATTTTGTCAACAAATAAAATTGTTTATACACAGTTAAGATCTTGGCCTCGATTGTGTCATTGAAACGACCTGAATGATCCGCTGATAATAAATGAGAATGGTGTAAGTCATTGTAATAACAATATTTATTACATAGTGGTTAATTTTTAACAGTTTTATCATATGTTAGATAACCATGCTCTTTTTGGCCATCTGTGCGCACTGCTTCCACAGAGTTATCCACAGAAAATGTGGATAACTAATTAAGACTGAAATACAGCAAATAGTTAACTGATATAACCTAGAATCGACATGAAGATTATTAGTAAATAATCTTTGAAATACGCTCAAATACAATTATTGAACGACCTTTAATAGTGCACCTGTTTGGGGTTCACCATCAGGGTATATTGCATTCAATAAACGTAATTGGGATTCTGCATGACTCTCTAAAGGCGACTGATTGGCAAGACTGGAAAAACGTGTTTCATTGTTAGCCTGAACCACCTTCAAACGTAGTGGTTTGGCTAATATTTTTTCATTTTCTGTCAGGGCATGAAAGCTTTTGGCTGTATCGAGTATGGCCTGATCAAATTTTGCAATTTCATCTGCTTTTTTGGTCATTCCGGCAACTATATAAGCACGCTGTTCAAAATAGATAACAGTGAAGCGTGTTGGACGATGTCCAAGGCCGCTATTGATAACAGATATACCTGTATGTGCATCAAGTCCGTTAACTTTTAACGGCGATTCATTATCAAGGTTATTTAATCCCATGCGCTGTATCATGAAATTCCTGGGAGAGATCTTCTTATTGATGTCTTCCGCGTTGATCTGGATTAATGCATCACCACCTGGTGATGTTAAAAGTATACGATCAGGTTTATTAGTCACGTTCCATTTTTTTGGGAAACGCATGGAAAAACCGAGATCCTTATGAAAGAAACGACGACCACGTAAGATGCCTTCTCGTGGACTGTCACCATAGACCAGGTTATCCATGAGTGACATATATTCTTCATAACCGACATAATTAGTTGAACCTTCTTCATTGAGTGTTTGAGCCGTTTCGACAACCTCCTGAAGCCGTTTATCGTTATCTGGATGGGTAGAAAAAAGACCATGATAAATTCTCGGCTCCCTCCCTTCTGACTGGGCTTGTTCCTTTTCAAATATTTCCTGGTTTTTTAGAACACTAATCACATCAAGCATCGCTCTCGGGTTATAGTTAGTACGCGCCAGATATTCAGCGCCAAGCCGATCAGCTTCCAATTCATGTTCACGTCCATAACCGCGTAATATAGCTGCACCGAACAATTGTACTAATTGGGTTGATGCCTGGGTCATGCCTGGGATAAATATAGAACCAAGTGCTATTCCAAAATTCGTCAGTTGGTTTGCACTGTATTGTTGAACGGAGTGTCTTGCTGTGACGTGTCCTATCTCATGACCTAAAACTGCGGCCAATTCCGCTTCAGAATTTAAATAAGCCATCAAGCCGCGTGTGATATAGATGTAGCCCCCGGGTAAGGCAAATGCATTAACTTCTTTGCTATCTAGTACGGTGAAACGATATATCAGATTGTTTCGGTGGCTATTGGCGGCAAGTTTTGTGCCGACATCCTGGACGTATTTTTGTAATGCCGGGTTTTCATAAACACTGTATTCTTTAAGAACTTCCTGATGAGTTTTTCGACCGAGAGCAATCTCATCGTTTTCAGTAAGCAAAACCAGATCCTGTTCTCCCGTGACAGGATTAACAGCACATGAACTTATTAGTAATAAGACTAACAGGTATAGAGGCATCAGGTATCTCACGTTCATGATTCTAAGACAACCATATGAAAAGATCAGTTCCTTGTTTGGTTCGTTAATATTTTTAAATCCAGCTTGTGTCTAACACGCATACGTAATTGTTTATTACGTTTATATAACCAGCCGTTGGCTTCAATTGTTTTTCCTTGTAATGATATTAAATTAGATTTATTAAAATTATTTAAATCATCCCTGATTATTCTAAGCGAGATGTTGTTTTCAAGATTAATCCATAGAGACGAAGAACTCTCTGTGATCTTGATTACCTTTCCGGATATAAAGTAAAAACCTCTTTCATTGCCATTTAATGAAGATACATCGTGTGTTTGATAGCTCGGAAGTGACCAAAGGCCACGATTTTGTTTTTTAGCGACCTGACTAGCAGTATTGTAGCAATCCAGGAATGTTAGATTTGGTGGAATTCGAAGTGGTATTGCTAGACCTAGTCTGAGCATTTCAGCCTGGATATTTATACCGTTTCCAAGATAGAAATGGGCCAGAGTTCTACCATGGCGATCCTGGCGTTCTTGCCCATATAACAGATAAATATAGGGTTGATCACTTATTAGCTGAATTAGAAAATCACGTGCGATTTCAGCACCGTTTTCAGAAGGTTCGTGATTATGGCTTAATTCGGGTGTATTGATACCGATTAATCGAATATGCCTTCTATCTTTTAGAACAACTGTGTCACCATCAATGACATAGTCGATTACTACTTTTTCATCGAAGTAGGTACTTACACAATTTGGTTGTTGATTCTCCCCTGAATAACAGAGTGGGCTTATGAGAAATAATAACGAGGAAATAAAAAAACGCCCTATCAGGGCGTTTTTATGTGTTTGGTACTGCAATATCAAATCGTTATGACATACCATATTTACGGCGAAATTTGTCGACACGACCCGCAGTATCCAGCATTTTTTGTTTGCCGGTATAAAAAGGGTGGCATTCGGAGCAAACATCTAGGTGCAGCTCACCTGTACGGGTAGAACGGGTCTTGAAGGTATTGCCACAACTACATTGAACGCTAACTTCATCATATGCTGGGTGTATATCTGTTTTCATTTTATTTGCTCAAATCGTCTAATCGCCAATCAGGGGCGGGGAGTTTATGACAAAGCGACGTGTTTCGCAATCCATGAAATGTCAGTAACCAGCTTTATTCCTTGTCTAAATGATCTCTTATTTTGATGACAGACGCTGATTCTCTGGATTTAGTTAATTTAGGTGTTTGCGGTTTGCTTAATTGTTGCATATGGTCCAGCAAGCCATTATCGCCAAGCATACTGTCCCACATCATTTGGGATATCCTGAGGCAGGATGCCATGGGATTGGGTGAAGTTGAACGAATTTGATCGATTTGCCATTGTAAACCTTGCATGCGGTGCTTAATTTCAGGTGAAGCATTGTCAATAACCTCCTGTATCATCTTTAAACGCATATTTTCATAAGCGTCAGGATCTTCCTTGGCGAGCCTTACCCACTTATCAAAATCAAATTCTATGCTGGTTTTGACGTTATGCATTGGTATTTTGTGTAGAGTTATTAACTATGTGTCGTTAATCTGCCAGATAATCTTTAGCCTTTTATAAAGTTAAAGCTCAAATTCTGCAACTACAGGTGTGTGATCGGAAGGACGTTCAAGTTTACGTGGGTTTTTATCGATATAACATGCGCGACAGGATTTAGACAGGACATCTGAAGCAAGAATATGATCAATCCTCATCCCACGATTGCGCCTGAATGCGGCAGCGCGGTAATCCCACCATGAAAAACTTTTTTCTTCCTGATCAAATAAACGAAAACAGTCACTTAAACCATGGGATAGTAATTTATCAAATTCATCTCGCTCAGGTTTACTAACAAGTACATTCCCTTTCCATTCTTCCGGATCATGAACATCCTGATCTTCAGGCGCTATATTGAAATCACCTAAAATGATCAATCGATCATTATGTGTTTGTAACTGCTTAATAAAGGGATGAAGTTTAGAAAACCATTCGAGTTTATAAAGGTATTTATCTGAGTCTACTGTTGAGCCATTTGGCACATATAAATTTAATACGGTTATTTTTGCATTGATAATGGCTAAAATTCGCCGTTGTTCGTCATTATAATCAGGTAAGCGGGTAGAAATCGTTTCAATAGGTAATTTACAAATGGTAGCAACACCATTGTAAGTCTTTTGGCCCGTAAAACTTACATGATAACCAGCCTCTTTTATTGCATCTGCTGGAAAATTCTCATCAATTGATTTTGTTTCCTGTAAGGCAAGTACGTCAGGGTCTTCTGCTTCCAGCCATTGCAAAACATGTGGCAGCCTGACTTTAAGAGAATTAACATTCCAGGTTGCTATCTTAAACACGTTAAAAACAATGTAATTTGTAAGAAATTATTTATTTTTAAAATAATGTTTTATTAAACCCTGAATCCACCATGCCTTCGACGGTTAAGGTAATCAAGAATAAAAGCGCCACCTGCCATTCCAATTACAAATACAATTACAAAGGTTATGGTTATTTGTTTCCAGTTCTTAACAGAAACAAAATCACTGTTTGTAGAATTAATTTCAGCTTCTACCTCGATTCCGGATGATTCAAGTTGCGAGATTAATTGCTCGTTTTCCCGTTTTAGCTGATCTATATCAGCAAGGAATTTATCTGAGTTGTCTATATTAGCGATACTTGCCTTGAGATCGGTAAGCTGTGCTTGTAATTCCCCAACCTTCAGGCGTTCTGATTTTAACTGTTGTTCAAGTTCTTTCTGGGCTTCCGTTCCTTTAGTGTTTTTAATTGTACTAGCAGTTGCTGCAGTTTTTAATTTAAGTAATTCAAGTTCCTTTTGCAGGTTAGTATTTTTATTTTCCAGTTCATTAATTCGTGTCTTACCGGATTTTTCATTCATCACATATTTACTGTTTATCCAGCCACGGACACCTTCGGGTTCCTGTACATGTACAAGATCATTGTCACGTTCAATTACAGATAATGGAGTGCCGCTGGGTATAAGCTTTATAATCGGGCTATCTATCGTACGATCTTCATGTAAACCGATGTTTAACTCATCGATCACATAGATAGTCTCTGCATGTGCTATGGCAGCAATCAGCCAAAACAGGCTGATTAACATGAAGTTGAATCTGATATTATGCATTATTTATCCTTATGCTGTTATTCCCGAATGTCTCATTAAAGGTTCAATACTCGGTTTACGCCCACGAAATTCAACGAATAAGTCCATAGGCTCACGACTCCCACCCTGTTCAAGAATCGTATGTAAAAATTCTTTCCCCGTAGTTTTATCAAAGATACCTCTTTCCTCGAATTTGGAAAAGGCATCAGCAGATAAAACTTCTGCCCATTTATAGCTATAGTAACCGGCTGCATAACCACCGGCAAAGATGTGAGAAAAACTGTGTTGGAATCGATTAAACCCAGGTGCTTTAACAACAGCGACCTGTTCACGTACTTCATTGAGAAGATCTTGTATATCGAGAGACGTACTTGATGCGAATTCCAGATGTAAACGAAAATCGAATAAGGCAAATTCCAGCTGTCTAACCATTTGCATCCCTGCCTGAAATGTTCTTGCACTGGTCATTTTTTCAAATAACTCATCATCGATGGGCTTATTTGTTTTGATATGTCGGGCGAACAGGACCAGAGCTTCTTTTTCCCAGCACCAGTTCTCCATAAATTGACTGGGTAGCTCGACCGCATCCCAGGGCACGCCATTTATTCCGGAAACGCCGCTATAATCAATGCGTGTCATCATGTGATGCAAACCATGACCGAACTCGTGAAATAAAGTGGTAACTTCATCATGAGTTAACAAGGCGGGTTTATCGCCGATTGGCGGGGTAAAATTACAAGTAAGATAGGCAACCGGATCTTGTATTCTTGTGCCGGATTTTTTTCTGACAATACATTCATCCATCCATGCACCACCACGTTTATGTTTGCGCGCATAAAGATCCAGATAGAAACTGCCTTTTATATCACCTTGAGAATCGAGGATGTCAAAAAACAATACATCTTTATGCCAGACCTGTACCCCTTCTCGTAGTTTGATAGTAACGCCGTAAAGTTTCTCAGTGATAACAAACAGGCCATCAATAACCTGGTTAACCGGAAAATACGGACGTAATGTTTCCTGTGAAATATCAAATTTCTTTTGACGTAATTTTTCTGAATAATAGGCAACATCCCATGCTTCGAGATAAGTGACGTTTGTCGTTTCTTTTGCAAACTGTTTTAATTCCTCAAATTCCTGCTTTGCATATTCAAGTGTTCGTTTGGCAAGATCATTTAAAAAATCCATAACATCATTCGGGTTATCGGCCATTTTTGTTGCCAGGGAATAATGCGCGTAACTATCAAATCCAAGTAAATTAGCTTTTTCGGTACGAAGTTTAAGAATTTCAACCATGTTATTGCTGTTATCCCACTTACCTGCATTCGGACCTTCGTCAGAGGAACGAGTGACATAAGCCTGATATATTTCTTTTCTGAGCTCAGCACTATCAGCGTATTGTATGACGGGCATGTAAGATGGAAATTCAAGTGTGAATAACCAACCTTCCTTATCTTTATTTTTTGCAGTTTGTTCAGCTAAAGCGAGCGCTGATTCAGGCAAGCCGGAAAGCTCATTATGGTTTGTTATCAATTTTTTCCATGCCTGGGTAGCATCCAGTATATTTTCTTCAAATTTTGTCTGGAGTTTTGATAATTGTTGCTGGATTTCTTTATATCGTTCTTTAGATTCTGTATCGAGATCAATACCGGATAAACGAAAATCACGTAATGCGTTATTGATGGTCTTTTGTTGAGCTGTCGTTAATGTATTAAAAGCATCGCTATTGGCGATAGTTTCATAGGCATGGAACAAGTCTTCATTCTGCCCAATTTCTGTTGAGTAATCAGCTAGTTTGGTGATACAGGCGTTATAGGCTTGACGAAGCTGATCATTATCTGCAACAGAATGCAAGTGACTTGCCGGCGACCAGGCTCGTCCCAGTTGATCGTCCATGTCTTCAAGTTTTTGAAGTAAGTTATCCCAGTTGTAATCGTTTGTGTTATTTAATAAAGATTGAACCTTGGTTCGATTTTCTGACAGTAATTGATCTATTGCCGGTTCAATATGTGATGCCTGGATGGATTCAAAAGACGGAAGTCCTTCCGCATGTATAAGGGGGTTTTTCATATGAATGGATATTGATTTAATAATCATAATTTCAAGATATTATGTTGTCGGGAATTAACTCGCCATTCGCAAGCTGATTATCCAGGTAGAGAAACTACCACATATTAAAAATAGACATATAGATAATACTGAATAAATATGCAAACGGCGTGTCAGATCATCTTGGGCTATGGCAGATAAGATGAACGGGCGTCGGTTATCGTTTGTTTTATTCAATATATGAATTGGCGGTAATGTTTTTTGCTCATTGTGTCTTTCCATTATATGTTTATAGGCTTCTTCCCTGACGTTTTGCCATTCCTGTAAATCAATTTCACCATCATCATTTTTATCAAACTTTTTCATTAATGTATCTGTGTCTGACTTCCATTCCCGGATTAATTCGCGTACACTTTCATTCATATCAATTTTAACACCAGCTCCTCCAACCGTTTTATAAAGTCCAATTGCGTAAAGACTCTCCCCGGAGTGCATACGTTTTTCGGTGTAACGATATTTTCTATGCTTGCCAATATTTGTGAAAAAGTGATGTTTTTTGTTCGCTGATAAGGGACCGCGAACCGGACTCGCTTCATTTCCATACCAGACATCATTGTTTACAACAGTAACGTGTGCATCTTCCGGGTCGATGATACATTGACCGGTTTCATCAATAATCAGGAATAACTCATCACTTATTCCCTTTCTAATGGTTTTCCATTCAGTACGTTTCCCCGTATAACGTTGTTCTTCAACTTTATATTCATACCATGTGCATGTTGTTCCGGTTAGTGGTGACACAATGGGTTGGCCTTCCATGAGTTGGCCGTGACCAACTAACTCCACATAACCTTGTGCAGCAGATCGTATTTTTGAAGTTGGTGTATCTTCAATGATACGTTTACGGTGGATTGTATTGAAGGCAAAGAAGAATCCAACTATAGCGGCGACAAGTAAACCAATAGCCCAGAACCAGAAATCATCTGCAGGTCCGTTTTTGGCCCATTCCTTCAGAGCTAGAAACGAGTCAGACATATTAGAGGCTGTTCGGTAATAAGTGACTCGGCTGCAAATGTCCCCTATTCGGCCTATTTTGCTGCGCGATTACATGCGGTACATCCGTGTGCTGCACCCCTCCGGGGTGGCTTTCAGCCGTGCAAATCAGCAATTCTGCTAATTTGTCGTTAAATAGACTGACTCTTCGCCTAAATCGCGCAGCAAAATGAGCTCGAAAATGACTATCTGACTCCGAGCATCCTGCCCTTTGCCCTGCGGGCCAGCCTAACAGCTGTTCAAATCTGTTCCAGACAGATTTGTCGTTTCGATTCATTATTACCGAATAGCCTCTTAATTAAACAGTGCTTTTATCTCGACGTCTTTTTTCTCTTCATCACTGAATTCAAGTAAATCCCTTGCCGTGAAGCCTAACATCCGGGCGATAATAACATCCGGGAACTGCTCTATACGTACATTATTGGCATTGACGGATTCATTATAAAATTCACGCCGGTCTGCTATAGCATCTTCCAGGCCTGATATTCGACCTTGCAGATGCTTGAAATTTTCGTTTGCTTTCAGATCAGGATAGGCCTCAGCCACGGCAAACAGATTACCTAATCCCATTCTGAGCTGTGTCTCAGCAGGCCCCAATGAAGAGACATCGCCTTTTTCTCTGGCTGCGGAGACGGCAGCCCGTGCCTGCATTACCTTTTCAAGTGTTTCCTGTTCGTAGCCCATATATTGTTTACAGGTCTCGACCAGTTTGGGTAGCTCGTCATGGCGTTGTTTTAATAACACATCAATATTTGACCAGGCCTTGGAAACATTGTGTTTTAGTGAAACCAGGTTGTTATAAAGGGTGACTGCATACATTATAATTGCAGCAAGAATACCCAAAAAGATAATACTGGAAATATCCATTTGCCTTCCCCTTAGCTTGACTGAGTTAATAATAAAGTGGATCTTGAAATATCCAATTATTTTACCGCATAAAGCTATGTAAATAATAATAATTATTAATTGATAATCAACAACTTAAAGATTGACAGGTTATTTTTGATATCTATTATCAGTCTAGACATATATTTTTTATATTCGACACAGGATGACCGGTTATGCAAGGCAATAATCAAGTTATAGAACACCTTAATAAAGCCCTTAAAAATGAATTAACAGCGATTAATCAATATTTCCTACATGCGCGAATGTATAAAAATTTCGGATTAAAAGAACTTGATGAGCATGAGTACAAGAAATCTGTCGATGAAATGAAACACGCGGATGTCTTGATCGAGCGTATCTTATTTTTGGAAGGACTACCGAATCTCCAGGAACTGGGTAAACTCAGGATTGGCGAGAATCCAAAGGAAATGTTGGAGACAGACCTTAATCTAGAATTGGACGCGGTACCCGTATTGAAGACGGCGATTGAGTTTTGTGAATCTGTACATGACTATGTTTCCAGGGAATTATTTGAATCTATTCTTGAAAGTGAAGAAGAGCATATTGATTGGTTGGAAACCCAGCTTCAACTAATTGACAAAGTTGACCTGAAAAATTATCTACAGTCCAAGATGTAATTTTGTCTGGAATAATTAAACCAAGATAGAGGAATAGTCTCGATGAAAGGTAATAAAAAGGTAATTAAACAACTTAACAAACTTCTTGCTGGCGAATTAACAGCAATGGATCAATATTTCATCCATTCCAAAATGTTTGAGGACTGGGGTCTAAATGAGCTCTATAAACGTATCAGCCATGAAATGGAAGACGAGACGGGCCATGCCGACAAGTTGATCAAACGCATCCTGTTTCTGGAAGGGACGCCTGATTTATCACAACGGTCGGGGCTTGCTGTTGGTCGAGATGTTCCAGAGATGTTGAAAAATGACTTGCAACTGGAGTTGGGCGTTATTACTGCACTGAAGGAAGCCATCAATTGCTGCGAATCAGAGCAAGATTTTCAAACCCGGGAGATACTGGAAGAATTATTGACAGACACGGAAGAGGACCACACCTATTGGTTGGAAAAACAACTTGGCTTGATTGATAAGGTGGGGTTGGAAAATTATCTGCAATCAAAAATATAAGAGGCTGTTCGAAAATAAGTGAATCGACTGCAAATGTCCTCAAAAAGATACATTTTACTCCGGGCATGAGACTGTAACTAAAACTGTGTAACTGTTTATTATTAACCTATTAATTTAATAGGAAGGATAGACAGATATGGATCTAGAAGAACTACAAAAGATAGCCAAAGTAGCGGCAAAGCACCTTAAAACGGAGCAGGACTTAAACGAGTTCAGCGCCATGTTGACTAAAATCAGTGTTGAAGCGGCATTAAATGCAGAGTTGGATGAGCATTTAAGTTACGACATTCTCTCGGTCTCCGTTCCATACTCGACTCTACCGATTACATCCATGTAATCGTACCTCCTCCACACCCCTCAAGGGACACCCACAGGGCATAAAGGTACCGATGTCCCTGGAGTCGTCCTGACAAATTTGTTGTTTTGATTCACTATTGCCGAGTAGACTCTATATCTTTGTAATTACACATGAAAATATACGTAAAAGCATTATTATAATTAAGTATTGATAATGATTCTCATTACTATTATAATTACTATTATTAGTAATTTAATAGAAATGTTGAGAATTTACGATGTATATCTGTGTTTGTAATGCGGTAACAGAAACCGATATTAAAAATGCCGTTAAAGGCGGTGCAAATTGTTTACGCCATTTGGAGACAAAACTTGGGGTAAGCAATCAGTGTGGTTCTTGTCTGTGTGATGCATCAACCTTGCTAGAGCGCGTGTTAGAGGCTGAATGCCGCCCGGCTGATCTCATTACCGTATAAATCTAAATTAAATTTCTGACTTTTCAGTTAATCAATTGAATAGCTGCGCTTTGTTAATGTTAATAATTCTCATTATTGTTTGAAAAAGAATTTACTTATTATTTAAATTGAAAAGGGGTCGTCAGATATGGCACTTAACAGTGTATTAAAGCAGGGTGTTGCAGGGGTAGTACTGAGCGCAATGTGTGTTTCATTATCTCAGGCAGAAACGCCCGATGTTGAGAAAATGTGGAAGATCATCCAACAGCAACAAAAGACAATTGAACAGTTACAGAAAAAGCTTGAACAAACCGAGCAAAAAGTTGAAATAGCAGAGCAGAAAGTCGAAGAAACTGCACAGGAAATTGAAGCTGCTGCAGAAGCGATTGAAGTAGCACAAGAATCAAAGGGAGCATCCTGGTCTGATACTACATCGGTCGGTGGTTATGGTGAGCTTCATTACAATAGTCAGGACGGTAATGATTCTATAGATTTTCACCGTTTTGTATTGTATTTCGGACACGAGTTTACAGACAATATTCGCTTTTTCTCTGAGCTTGAAGTAGAACATGCATTTGCGGGTGATGGGGCAGATAAACCCGGTGAAGTAGAACTGGAACAAGCATGGATAGAAATGGATATTAATGATTCACATCGAATACGTGCCGGACTGGATATATTGCCTATTGGTATTATGAATCTGACACATGAGCCAAACACGTTCTATGGTGTAGAGCGGCCAGAAGTTGAAACGCGTATAATTCCTGCAACCTGGTGGGAAGCAGGTGTTGGTTTTAATGGTGAACTGGCACCAGGCTGGAATTACGATCTCAGACTGCATTCCGGGTTAAGCACGACATCAAATATTCGAAGTGGTCGACAGAAAGTAGCTAAAGCTAATGCAGATCACCCTGCAACAACAGCGAGTTTACGTTATACCGGTATACCAGGTCTCGAAATAGGTGGAGCATTTCAATACCAAAGTGACATAACAGCAGGTGCAACAACAGCATCTAATAGCGCCACTCTTTTTGAAGGTCATATAGATTGGAAACACCATAGTGGTTTTGGTTTGCGTGCTTTATATGCTCAATGGGATCTGGATCAAGTGTTACAGACCGGCAGGGATGACGATAAGCAGTATGGTTATTATATAGAACCGGCATACAGGTTCCCGGTTAGCTTTATTCCAGGTGAAGTGGGTGTATTTGCGAGATGGAGCGAACTGGATTATGCCAACAATAAGGAAGAAGAACGTATAGGTGTAGGATTTAATTATTGGCCTACTGAACAAGTCGCTTTCAAATTTGATTTTACCAGTATCGATGATACTGATGCCAATACATCTAAAGACACCTTAAACCTGGGTCTTGGGTATCAGTTCTAGAATTGGTTTTTAAGTTTATAAATCATCGTTTAACGATAATATCCTCTGGTAGTGATATTAAAGTATGCTTTTTAGTGCCCTTATTTTATGTACAGGATGTACTGTATGCCGCGGGTGCATGGATGCACAAGAGCGGCGATCTCCATGGATGGAGTGTATGTCGCGATAGGGCAAGACTGCAGGGATCTCGGTACACCCTTGAGGGGTGTGCAGGAGGTAGAGCGAAGCAGGACGCTTACAGGGAAGTAAGCGGTATGACTGCATGGACGCAGGAGGTAGAGTCGCGTCGGGAACAGTGACCGAGAAAACGTCCGGAACAGGTTTTCTAAGCCATAGCCGAGGAACCACGAAGCGACTATGTTAAGGGTGTGCTGACATAGAGATATAATCTGCGTTTTTAGAAAGACAATAGAATTAATAATGTTAAAAATAATTTTGCTCATTTTTGTTTATAGCATTTATATGTTTGGTTCAAATGCTTACTCCAAAGGAACCTATCTTAAGCCAGAGGAGTTTTTACAACAAATTTTCAATAATAATCCACCAAAACCAGATAAGCTTTGGATAACGAAAAATTTAAAAGTCGAAATTAACAATATCCTTGGACATGATCTTGGTGTGATCCGACTTCGCTATTGGGATGATGGTGAAAAGACGGCCTGGGTTTTGGAAGAGATAGGCCGAGACAAACCAATTACAGTTGGCTATGTTGTCAAAGATAATAAGATTGAGCAGGTTAATGTATTAATATTTCGTGAATCCAGAGGCTGGGAAGTTAAATACCCGTTTTTTACAGATCAATTTAAACAGGCAAGCCTGACAACAGATAAAAATCTGGATAAAAAGATTGATGGTATCTCTGGTGCAACGATGTCTGTTAACGCACTAACTAAATTAGCACGACTTGCATTGTATTTAGATACACGAGTTAGAAATAAATAATTTATTCAATATTAATTATGTTTCCAATAATTCAAAGATGGCATAAAAAATTTGGTTTGTTTGTTGCCCTGTTTGTAATCTTTCTGGTTATAAGTGGTATAGCGTTGAATCATAGTCAGCAATTAAAACTAAACACTAATTTCATTCAAACACAATGGGTCCTTGATTTTTATCAAATAAAACCAGAAAACGACCCTGTAGCATTTCACCCAACAGAGGATTGGGTATCACAAGTAGGAGAACGTGTTTATTTTGACCAGATAGAAATAGCCAAAGATATTAATAAACTTATCGGTGTTATATTTGTTAATGATATTTATGTCGTTGCATTCGATAGTCAACTAACACTACTTACTAAGCAGGCAGAAATTATTGAACATTTGACCGGTGCTGAGGGCGTGCCCGCTGGAATGGAAGTTATTGGTCATGACGATCAAGGCGATGTTGTTATCAAGGCATCACATGGTTATTACCATGTGAATCTCGACGCACTTGATTGGAATGAACATGATTTTCTAGAGGCCAACTGGTCAGAGACAACACCTATCCCGGAAGAATTAAAAAGCGATTTATTTAAACAATATCGTGGTAGTGGTTTAACCATTGAAAGAGTATTACTTGATTTACATAGTGGCAGAATCGTTGGTTATTGGGGTGTTTATTTTGTCGATCTAATAGCTATTCTTTTCTTAATACTGGCTTTTACGGGTATTTGGATGTGGTGGTTCAAAAAATAAAAAATTTATAATTAAATGTAACTCGGAATCATTATCATTTATACTCTCAAATTTAATTAAATTAATAGTATATGAAAAAAATACTCATCATTCTCCTTATGCTCCTTCAACAACAGCTTATCGCTGCTGAGGTCAATATTTATTCCGCACGGAAAGAGGCATTGATCAAGCCTTTGCTGGATCAGTTCACTGAAGAAACCGGGATCGATGTGAATATAGTTACAGGCAAGGCAGATACATTACTAAAACGCCTGGAAGTTGAAGGTAGAAACACACCAGCAGATATCTTATTAACAGTAGATGTTGCACGATTAATTAGAGCTAAAGAGATGGATCTGTTTCAACATATTGAATCTGAAATATTAAATAAAGTTATCCCTGAATATTATCGTGATGCAGACAATCAATGGTTTGGATTGTCTTTACGTTCGAGGGTAATAATTTATGCGCCTGACAGAGTGGCAGATAATGAGTTAAGCAGTTATGCAGATCTTGCGGATAAAAAATGGAAAAATCGCGTGTGTGTTCGTTCATCATCAAACGTATATAACCAATCATTGGTAGCAGCGATGATAGCCAGAAATGGCTTGAAAAAAACAGAATCCTGGGCAGCTGGACTGGTTGAAAATTTTGCCAGGCCACCGAAGGGTGGCGACCGCGATCAAATAAAGGCAGTCGCTGCCGGTGTATGTGATGTTGCGTTGGTTAATAATTATTATCTCGCTGGCATGCTTGAATCCAGCCAAAAGGACCAGCTTGCTGCAGCAAAGAAAATAAAATTGTTCTGGCCGGATCAGAAGGGTCGTGGTGCACATATGAATGTCAGTGGTGCTGGCATTCTAAAACCGGCAAAACATAAAAAAGAAGCAATACAGCTTCTTGAATATCTTGTCAGTGACAAGGCACAACAGTGGTATGCAGATACCAATCATGAATATTCAATCAATCCTGAAATTGAAAGTAGTTCAATTTTGAAAAGCTGGGGAGATTTCAAAGCAGATAATCTTAATCTAGGTCTGTTAGGTAAATACAATACCGATGCTGTTATGCTAATGGACCGGGTAGGCTGGAAGTAAAATAAGGTTAACGATGCTTGTTACCCGTGCCGCACAAGCAATTCCTGATGTACTTGATATTAGAACAAGACTGTTTTCGTTATCTAAATGGAATATAACACTAGTCGTACTGTCTTTATTATTCAGTATCCCGTTAGTCGTTGTCCTGGGCTCAGTCATCTTTCCTGTTAAAGAAATATGGGCGCACTTAAGTGATACTGTATTAACTGATTATATCGTTAACTCTTTAACATTATTAGTCGGCGTTTGTTTTTTTAGTTTACAACTTGGTGTCATCCCTGCGTGGTTGGTTACGATGTATCGGTTCCCATTAAGCCGATATCTTGAATGGGCTATGTTACTACCGATGGCGGTGCCAGCTTATATCATTGCCTATAGTTATACTGGCGTATTAGACGTGGCCGGTCCACTGCAAACATCATTACGTGAATTTACCGGTTGGCAATATCGTGACTACTGGTTTCCAGAAGTACGTTCTCTCGGTGGGGCAATTGCGATGTTATCGCTGGTGTTATATCCCTATATTTATTTATTGGCACGAGCTGCATTTATTGAACAATCGATCTGTGTATTAGAAGTATCAAGAACACTGGGTTGTAATGCCTTTGATGCATTCAGGCGTGTTGCCTTACCACTCGCACGACCAGCCATCATGGTAGGATTGTCTTTGGTTGTAATGGAGACACTGGCTGACTATGGGACGGTTCAATACTTTGGTGTCTCTGTCTTTACGACCGGAATATTCAGAACCTGGTTTGGTTTGGGTAATAGTTTAGCCGCGGCACAATTATCAGCCTTATTGTTAGTATTTGTAGCTGTTTTTTTGTACCTGGAAAAACGTTCTCGCAGGCAAGCACGATTTCACCATACCAGTAGTCGTTATAGTGCCTTGATGCAAAAACAATTACATAATGGAAAAGCATTTATTGCGTTAATACTATGTGCGATGCCTTTATTATTAGGGTTTATTGTTCCCGTATGTTTTTTAATTGACTGGGCACTGGATACTTATTCAGGAGTTATCGGTAGAGATTTTTATCTGCTCTTATTCCACAGCTTAATGTTGGCATTTGTAACGGCTACATTCGCATTAATGATCGCCTTATTCATGGCATATACAAACAGAAACAGTAATTCTGTAGTAAATCGTTTTCTGGTGCGTTTCGTTAGCATGGGTTACGCAATACCCGGAACGGTTATAGCGGTGGGTGTATTGATTCCATTTGCGTGGTTCGATAATACATTGGATACATATCTAACCAGTCATTTCAATATCAGCAGTGGATTATTGATTAGCGGTACTGTGTTTACATTAATATTTGCATACCTGGTTCGTTTTCTTGCTGTTTCAATAAATACGGTTGAAGCAGCATTGGTAAAAATAAAACCAGCGATAGATGAAGTTGCAAAAACTGCCGGTATGTTGCCGGGCAGTATAGTGAAGCGTATTCATATACCGATGATGCGGGGTAGTTTATTAACAGCATTATTATTGGTGTTTGTTGATGTTCTTAAAGAGCTTCCGGCAACACTAATACTACGGCCGTTCAATTTTAATACGCTTGCAGTCCGCGCCTATGAACTTGCAAATGAAGAGCGCCTGGCCGATGCAGCGGTCCCTGCGCTGGCGATAGTGATTGCAGGTATTATCCCGGTTATTATGATCAGTAATTCAATTTCACGCTCACGCCCCGGCCATGAATAACGCCATAGAAGTAAAAGAATTATCGATATCGATAGAAGGACGTACCATACTGGAGGATATTTCCTTTGGATTGGGAGCGGCAGGTATTGCCTGTCTGCTTGGACCCAGTGGCTGTGGCAAGACCACCTTATTACGCTGTATCGCTGGTTTTGAAAGGCAGCGTCAGGGTGAAGTCTGGATTAAAGGTGTCAGGGCCAGTAATCCGAAACATCATCTCCCGGTTGAACAACGGCAAATTGGTATGGTGTTTCAGGACTATGCCTTGTTCCCACATCTGAGTGTTGCAGACAATATCACCTTCGGTTTAAAAAACCTGAATGCAAAAATTGTTAAACAACGTTTGGGTGAGTTAGTTGAATTACTTTCTCTGGAAGATCACATTAGTAAATATCCACACCGTTTATCCGGTGGTCAACAACAACGTGTCGCTTTGGCACGAGCTATGGCGCCACGCCCAGGCGTGTTGTTACTGGATGAACCTTTTGCCAGTCTTGATATTGAACTAAGGGAGCAAATAGCACGGGAGTTACGCCAGATATTAAAACAAGATGGTATTACCACAATCATGGTCAGTCATAACCAGCTTGAGGCATTTGCAATGGCTGATTTTATCGGTGTAATGAACAATGGAATGTTAAAGCAATGGGATACCGCATTCAGGCTTTATCACGAACCGGAAACATCAGAGGTGGCTGATTTAATCGGGGAAGGTGTATTTATTGCTGGTGAAGTTATCAATGATAAAGAAGTTAAAACTGAAATTGGTAATATACATAGTCGTACACCACATGGGGTAGACCAGGGCAAAAAAGTGAGTGTCTTGATCAGGCCAGACGATATTTTGCACGATGATGATAGCAATATGACTGCATGCGTCAGGGATAAGGCGTTCAGGGGAGCGGAGTTTTTATATACTCTAGAACTGGAAAGTGGTTTGCGTTTGCTTAGTCTTGTGCCAAGTCACCATGATCACCCTATAAATGAACCAATCGGGATTAGATTGGAGATTGATCATCTGGTGATATTTCCTGATGGCCAGGTATAAAGGCGCCCTTGAGTTTAGAAATACTCAGGCTGGCGCATCATCTTTTACTGTCTTAAACTAGTGAAGGCGTCAACTCAAAAGAATAATTAATAACAATAATAAAGAGTGATTAAGAGTAATGCATAACATACCTGCTGATTTAAAATTTACCAGTACACATACCTGGGTAGAAGATCTGGGCGACAATAATTATCGAGTTGGAATTACTGATTTTGCCCAGGATGAATTGGGTGACGTGGTATATGTTGAACCACCGGAAAAGGGTCGTGAGTATTCACAGTCTGATGAATGTGCTGTTGTTGAGTCGGTTAAATCAACATCAGATATTTATTGCCCTCTAAGCGGAATTGTTATGGATGTAAATCCAGCATTGGAGGATATACCAGAATTAATTAATACGGAGCCTTATGGTGAAGGCTGGATATTTGTTATTAAGGTGAATGATGATTCCGAGTCAGGTGAATTAATTGACGCGGTTAGTTATTCTGAATTAACGGAAGAGGAGCAATGAAATGGCTACTATAACTTTAGAAGGTAATGAAATAAATACGAACGGCGAACTTCCAAAATCAGGAGAAGATGCTCCGGATTTTTCTCTGGTCAATGCTGAACTTGGGGACGTCTCACTCGCTACATATCAAGGTAAGAAAAAATTGTTAAGCATCGTGCCAAGTCTGGATACACCTGTGTGCGCTACCTCAACAAAAAAATTTAATGACTCTGCAAAAGAGAAATCAGATGCAGCGTTCCTTATGATCTCGGCTGACTTGCCATTTGCAATGTCACGTTTTTGTTCGGCGGAAGGCACTGATAATGTCATTACATTATCTATGATGCGCTCAAGAAAATTTGCCAAAGATTACGGGGTTCTGATTGAAGATGGACCACTAGCCGGTGTTACAGCACGGGCGATAGTTGTGATTGATGAGAATGACAAGGTAATTCATTCAGAACTGGTTCCGGAGATTACACAAGAACCAGATTACGATGCAGCTATAGCTGTACTCTAAACAAAAATATAAATTATAAATAGAACAGGGATGTTCTGTATCCTTATACAATTATGGCCTCACAAGGCGCAAAAGGTTTGTCTCGACTTGTAAAGGCAACAAAATTCTCCTGGCAGGGATTCAAGGCAGCCTTTACCAATGAACAGGCTTTCAGACAAGAAGTCTACCTGGCAATCATATTAATCCCATTGGCGATTTATCTTGGTGATAATGGGATCGAGCGCGCGCTTCTAATCAGTGTTGTATTAATCATTCTGATCGTTGAGTTAGTAAATTCCGGAATTGAAGCAATCGCTGATCGGGTCAGTACCGATCATCATGAACTATCAGGGCGCGCAAAAGATGTCGGTTCAGCAGCGGTATTACTTTCTTTAATTAATGCTGCTGTAGTCTGGGGTCTGGTGTTATTTTTATAGTTTGGTTTCGCCTATATGGCGACCTACTTTTCTATATAGAAAAGTAGGCAAAAGAATTCCTCCCTAATGCACTGGTCTTCGACTACCCAGCCTGTTCAAAACCATTCACGTGTCGCCCATAGGATTCGTTATTGAACCGATGGGCTAAAGCGCACATTCATGTGCGCTTTCCACTAATAATTTCACACAGTCTGGCAGCGCATGACGGGATTTTTAAACCCAGAAAGTGGACACCCTGGATATAGAGTCTTTATAATTGAATCCTGTCCCATCATATTGAACTAAGGAAGGTTTTAATTATGTCATTTATCTACACTTATAATCTTTTATCGGACAAACTGTTCCTTAAAATATAGTTACAAAAAATCGGAGTAACTAAAATTTAGTACTAACAACATTAATGCTAACTGTTTAACACTAACTACTAATTACCCAATCAAGATGACGACATTGTTTAAAAAAAATGATACAACTGAAGCAGTCGCAAGGCTGCACGCAAAGCGTAGCTTTAACGGACAGCTCGCCGATGGTTCAGTAGCGCTATTAAACAACGTTAGCGCATTTCAATTTTTTAATTTCGTTATACAACATGGGGCGCGTTCCTAATGAAAGTAACTTCAGACGGGATATTTGTAACAAGTCGTTCGACAGGACGTGGCAAAGTCTAATGGCGCTTCGCGATATAAATAGATGCACGCCCGTCAACTCAGATCGTTAATTACAAACCGGGCAATCAGGATCTTTTTTCAATGTGGCCTGATTAAAATCCATATGTAATACATCAAGTAATAATAATTTACCTTGTAAGGTTTCACCAATTCCCATTAATAATTTGAGAGTTTCATTCGCCTGGATACTGCCAATAATACCAAGCAGCGGTGCAATAACTCCATTGGCAGTACAAGTTTCCTGGGTGGCTACATCTTCATTATATAAACAACGATAACAAGGTGATGTTTTATCGCCTGGATTAAATACCGTCACCTGTCCTTCAAAGCGAATTGCTGCACCAGATACCAAAGGTGTTTTTGTTTTTACTGATACCGAATTGAGTTCAAAACGGGTTTTAAAATTATCACTTGCATCGACTATCACATCAGCCTTTTCTGCTTCGCTTAAAAGTTCATCGTTTCCCAGTACATGACCGATACATTCAATACTAATTTCCGGGTTGAGTGTCTTTAGATGTTCTCTGGCAGATTCAATCTTAAGTCGATCAATATCCGGTGTTGTATGCACGATTTGCCGCTGTAAATTACTAAGGTCTACTTTGTCAAAATCAACCAATACTAATTGACCGACTCCGGCACTGGCCAAATAAACCGAGACAGGTGAACCAAGACCACCGAGCCCAATGATTAGAACACGTGATTCATTCAGTCGCTCTTGTCCTGCCGCGTCAATTTCTGGCAGCATCATTTGTCGACTGTAGCGTAATAGTTGTTCGTCGTTCATACTTAGTGATGATTATTCCGATGTAAACTCAAATATAAATTTTGTACATAATAACCCCAGCTAGTTGGATTATTCATATGATTTATTTCATTTCGTTCACGAAAGGAAATAAAAGATGATTGAAGTCTGTTTAAAATCGACTCTGTTTTTATACTTGATAATTCTGATAAATGATTTTTTATTGTTTGATAGTTATTCTGTCTTAAATCATAATTAATTATCAGTTTGTTCGCTTCTGTGCTTACAGATTCTATACCGTTTAGTTGCATTACTTCATTTTTGAATTTTTCGATATTTGACTGATCAATTGTGAAGCAATGTTTTTTTATAATCTTTTCTGAATTCATGAAATTACTTGTCCAATACTGACTCTTTCAAGTCCACTATAATCTTTAATAGTGGAAGTCGATGTAAAACCATTATCAATAAATAGCTGTCTAATTACTTTGCCTTGATTATAACCATGTTCAACCATCAACCAACCATTTGGATTCAAATGATTACATGATTCCTGAATGATAATACGTAAATCATCCAGACCATATTTTCCAGAGGCCAATGCAGAGACGGGTTCAAACTGAACGTCGCCTAGTTTAAGTTGGGGATCATCAATACATATGTAGGGCGGGTTACTGACAACCAGATCATAGGTATCGATATTAGTTATCTCAAACCAATTTGCGTGTTCAAAGTGAATGTTATTGATGTTATGAGTCGCAGCATTCATTTGTGCGATTTTTAGTGTGTCTTCATTAATATCTGTTGCTGTAATGTTTGCCAATGGTCGTTCTGATGCAATGGCTATTGCTATAGCACCTGTCCCTGTTCCCAGGTCAAGAATTTCTGCTGTAGAATTCGTTGGTATATATTTAAGGGAAGTTTCAACCAGTAACTCGGTTTCAGGTCTTGGGATAAGCGTCTCTTGATTAACATGGAATGAAAGAGACCAGAACTCTTTTTTTTTGGTCAGATGGGCTACCGGGTGGCCTTCAGACCGTAGTGAGATCAGTTTATTAAATGATTCTGTATCACTATTGGATAATTCTCGTTCGGGGTAAGTATAAAGACTTGTTCGATCACATTTTAATACCGAACAAAGTAATATCTCTGTATCAAGTCTTGCACTATCTGATGTAGAAAGTTTTTCTCTGGCCTGTTTAAGTGCCTTAGCAATCTGCATTATGAATAGAACTTTAATTATTCACTGAGTGTCGCTAATAGATCAGCCTGATGTTCGCTAATCAATGGATCAATAATCATATCGAGATTACCCTCCAGAAATTCATCAAGCCGATAGAGTGTTAAATTTATACGATGATCAGTAACACGACCTTGTGGAAAGTTATAAGTACGGATACGTTCAGATCGATCACCACTACCAACAAGATTGCGCCGATTTTCGGCTTGTTCGGTTTGTTGTTTTTCGCGTTCACTGTTTAATAACTTTGCTTGTAATAACGACATCGCCCGTGCCTTGTTTTTATGTTGTGAACGCTCATCCTGGCATTCCACCACGACATTAGTCGGTAAGTGAGTAATTCGAATCGCAGAATCCGTTTTATTAACATGCTGTCCTCCGGCACCTGATGCGCGATAGGTGTCGATTCGAAGATCGGCAGGATTAATATCAATCTCACCCACTTCATCTACCTCAGGCAGGATGGCAACGGTACATGCAGAAGTATGTATACGGCCTTGTGATTCAGTTTCAGGCACGCGTTGGACACGATGAGCACCTGATTCAAATTTCAATCTTGAGTAAGCCCCATCACCAATGACACGCATAATGACTTCTTTATAACCTTCCAGGTCACTTTCTGCAGCGCTGATATGTTCGATTTTCCAGGCTCTGCTTTCAGCATAACGTGAATACATGCGCATCAAATCGCCCGCAAATAATGCAGCTTCTTCACCACCCGTACCCGCACGAATTTCAAGGAATATATTACTGTTGTCGGCGGGATCTCTTGGTAGCAATAGTACTTGTAACTCATTGTCGAGACGTTGATGTTCTTCTTCTGTTTGTTTAAGTTCTTCAGCAGCAAGTGCCTGTATTTCCTTATCATTGTCTTTTAACATTTCGCGAGCGTTTTCGATGTTATCAGTCGCTTTACGATAATCATTAAAGCAACTTACGATGGGACGTACTTCTGCATATTCCTGTGATAATTCACGAAATTTATTCTGGTCATTGATAATATCCGGATCAGAAAGCAAACCATCCAGCTCTTCCTGACGTTCTAAAAGTTTTTCAAGTTTTGTATGTAGTGATTCTTTCATGATAATAATTTTTCAAATAAGGGGATCATACCTGAATGGGTAACTAAATTATGAGCGGCTTTTGCAGCTACTGTTTATTATCTTTTTGAACTGAACCTTCGTTCAGGCTATATAGCTCTTCAGCAGCTTGTAACAGGTCTTCTCTGTTTTGGGAACTTGCATTTCTTAATTGTGAACTGGGTGCATGTATCAATTTATTAGTCAGGCTTCGTGCTGTTTCCCTTAGTATTGTTTCAGGATCAGCGCCATTTCTAAGTTTAGAAAGGCTATTGCGTATTACTTCTTCCTGAATCTGTTCAGCCTGTCCACGTAATGCACGAATTGTTGAAACAGCATCAAGTGAGTTAAGCCAATTCATAAATTCCTGTGCCTGCGTGTCGATAATTTTTTCCGCCTGTTTTGCTGCATTTTGACGGTTTCGCAGGTTTTCCTGAACCATGTCCTTTAAATCATCGACGCTGTATAAATAAACATCATCCATTTCACCAACTTCAACTTCAATATCGCGAGGTACAGCAATATCAACCATAAACATCGGTTTATGTTTTCGTGTTTTTACTGCACTTTCTACAGCACCTTTACCCAGAATAGGTAATGGACTGGCAGTAGAGGAAATAACAATATCGGCTTCAGCCAGGTGTTTTGGAATATCACCAATCTGTATAGCATAAACAGAATATTCATTTGCCAATCGCTGTGAGCGCTCCAATGTTCTATTGGCAATAATCATTCGTCTTAAACCATTTTCATAAAGGTGTTTTGCAGCAAGTTCAATAGTCCCGCCTGCGCCGATCAATAACGCAGTTTGGTCATTCAGTTCACCAAAGATCTGTTGTGCCAATCGGACTGCTGCATAGGCAACGGATACGGGGTGATTGCCAATAGCAGTATTGCTTCGTACTTCTTTAGCAACATGAAATGAATGTTGGAATAGACGATTTAACTGATGACCTATACTGCCAGCACTGACGGCCTTTTGGTAAGCATCTTTTAATTGTCCCAGGACTTGTGGTTCACCCAGAACCATTGAGTCGAGTCCACTAGCTACACGTAATACATGACGTACTGCATTTTGATCAGGGTGTTTGTACAAAAATGGCCTTAACAGACCTTGTTTTATACCATGAAAATTGTGTAGCCAGTCAATCGGATTGTGATGATTTTCCTGGTCGATGCTGCAATAAATTTCGGTGCGATTGCAGGTAGAGAGAATGACGGCTTCATGAACACCATTTTGATGTTTCAGCTCATTCAGGGCATCAGACACTATATCATTGCCAAAACTCACCTTTTCCCGCACATCGATAGGTGCTGTCGCGTGGTTAATTCCGTAGGCTATAAGTGTCATCGTATAGGTAATTAAATGATATCTCTACGAAAATTCTGTGCCATGATGTGGCGGAATACAAGAAAAAATAGACAAATTATTGATTTCGATTAAATGAGACCAAATATAATTGATATAAGCTCAGTGAACAAATCCGGCAGTATTGAATCAAGTAATAACAGGAAATTGTCGTTAAATAACAGTTAGGCCATACACAGTATTATTTTTAGCCCCAATCTGACAAAATGGTTGTTTAAAAGCGGTGAAAGAGTAAAGAATGTCTCCATTCTCTATATATAAAGGTTTGCACTGTTTACCAGTATTTTTTCTGGCCATGTATATTGGTGCCTGCACAACCGTTCCTCAAGATGTCACTACAGATCAGGGGCCAGTTTCAGAACCTGTCACACAAGCACCCATTCCTGAGCCAAAGCGAGTACTACCTGAACGACCAAAAATTGAACTTACCGAAGACATACTGTTTAAGGTTTTGGTTGCCGAGGTTGCCGGGCAGCGTGGAAAAATTGATATTGCCGTTGATAATTATCTCGATCTGGCCAGGAGCACTCGTGATCCGGTTGTAATAGAACGAGCTACGCGAATAGCGGTTTATGCACGTGATGATGCTGCGGCCTATGAAGCGGCTTCTCTCTGGATCAATGTTGATCCACTTAGCCCGGATGCACACCAGGTCATGACTGTAATGACCTTACGTAGGGGTGATATCGATCAGGCTTTGCGCCACCTTGAAATTATCCTGCAAGGTTCCAAAGGAAAGTTTGACCAGAAATTATGGATGATTGCGAACTTTCTCGGTCGTGAAGAAGACCAGGCCGCAGTGATGCTATTGATGGAACGCGTGATGGAAAATCATATGGATGATGCTGAGGCCATGTATGCCTTTTCCCATGTTGCAGCACGAATGGGTGATATGGATCGTTCACAGGATTTACTGGAGCGAGTACTTAAGATAAAACCTGAGAACGATGCTGCAGCGATGACCTATATCTCCTTATTACAGAAAAAGGGAGAAACAAACAAGGCAATGGATTGGCTTGAAGTCGCGCTGAAAGATCGGGAGGATGATTTTAATTTGCGAATGGCATATGCACGATTACTGACAGACGCAAAACGTTTTGATGATGCACGTCGCCAGTTTGAAATTCTATCTGTTCAAGCGCCAAATAATGTTGATGTACTTTATGCACTAGGTTTGCTTTATCTTCAAATCAACCGAATTGATGAAGCTGAGCAATACTTCACAAGGCTAAGACAGTTAAAGAAGCGTGTTTTTGATTCTAATTATTATTTGGGCCGGATTGCTGAAGAAAGAAATGAATTGGACAAGGCCAGTGATTTATATCAAGGCGTTCATGGCGGTGAGAATTATTTTGATGCGCGTATACGTTTGAGCCTCATTCTGGCCAAGCAAGGCGATATTGAAAAAGCCCTGGGTAATATTCGTTCCATAGAAAAACCGAAAGACTCAAATCGTCTTATCCTGATACAGGCAGAAGGTGAAATACTTACCGACGAAAAGCGCTATCAGGAAGCAATAGATGTATTTAATAAGGCAATAGAAGAGGAGAGTCATCCAGATCTGCTTTACTCACGTGCCATGCTAGCTGAAAGAATGGGTCGTCTGGATATTCTGGAAACAGATCTCAAGACCATAATTGCAGACGATGCAGATAATGCCACTGCACTAAATGCTTTGGGTTATACGCTTGCTGATCGAACTGAACGTTATGATGAAGCACACAATTATATAAAGCGCGCCTATGAATTAAGCCCAGGTGATTTTTATATATTGGATAGCATGGGTTGGGTTTTATATCGTATGGGACAATTAGATGAAGCGGTTGATTTTCTGCAAAAGGCGCTTGAATTAAGAAATGATCCTGAAATTGCTGCTCACCTTGGAGAGGTACTTTGGGTTATGGGAAATAAGCAGGCAGCAAAGGAAATATGGGAAACTGCACTCAAAGATACACCAACAGATGATAGGCTACTGGAAGTCATCGAACGTTTTAAACCGTGAGTCGGTTACTGTTATCCTAGAGTCTTCAGTTGACCGGCCCTAAATTTGGATTATGTGCTTCAAAACAGTACGTCATAGTATTTCAAGTGATCGGACATTGGGTGAACCTGCCTGCTCATTTGATTGCTCGTTTTTCAGGCTCATTTGCCTACATGGATGTAGGTAAGTAGCGTGAGCAGGACGCGGAAGCTTTGTTTGACAGCGAAAGCCTTACGTAGAATCGCTGGTTTTTGTTCCTCGGCTTTGACTCCTTGTGTCGCTCTACCTCGAGAATGTGTTCCAGACATTCTCTACCTCCTCCATCCTTGGAGTCGTCCTGCGTCCATGCAGTCGTGCAAAACCAGCATACTGTACGTCCTGTACATAACTATGCGCGGCTCTCATGCGGCACTTCCCTGTGCCGCACCCCTACGGGGCGGCATACAGCCGTGCAAATCAGCTTTCTTGCCGATTTGTCTTGTCGACGCAAATGAACCTGAAAAACGCACACTTAAACGGATCCAACTGAGGACTCTAGAATTATTAATACTGTCGGTATCTCTGCTCAGTGCTTGTAGTCAATTACCTCGAGTTGAAACTGGTTCAGAATACCAGCGATGGCTTGAGCATCAAATCGCGGTCAGTGAGATCAATTCCTGGAAGATTAAAGGTCGTATATCAATTAAAAATGGTAAGGAGAGCGGGACAGCAACCTTACATTGGAATCAAGTTAATTCAGATTACGAATTACGGGTTATCACTCCCTTTGGTCAGGGCACCTACCTTTTAAAAGGTTCACCTAATAGAGTTACCATGCAAGGGCCGAAAAATGAAATTCTTACGGCGGACACGCCCGATGAATTATTGTACGAAGGGCTGGGCTGGACAGTCCACCTTGCTGGTCTTATGTACTGGATAAGGGGAATCCCCGAGCCCGACATAGATTACAGTCAACTCTTGCTTGATAGGGAAGGGAGGTTGTCTGAAATGGAGCAATCTGGTTTTAATGTCAGCGTTCAACGTTATACCGATCAAGATGGTGTTTCATTACCAGGAAAATTATTTATCAAGAATGATAATATTCAGTTAAAGATGGTGATACAGAACTGGAACATATAATCACGTGCTAAGCTCAGCATGGCCGGCGCCGGCAAAACTAAATCTATTCTTACATATAACGGGTCGACGGCCTGATGGTTATCACCTGTTACAAACCGTATTTCAGTTTATACAGCTTGTAGATGAAATTGATT
>CAYMPA010000006.1:0-47409 GCA_964392105.1 uncultured Enterobacteriaceae bacterium | reverse complement strand
TGGTGATTCTCCTTCCCGCTTCAGCTTACCTCATTCGAGGTGTTTCCTTTATATGCCATAACGGGGATAAAAAACCTTGGCCTGCCTCTTATTATTACCACCTTATTATTGTTTATTTAAGCATTCTAAATCTTTATTATGTTTTTCCAGATCATATTCAGTATTGCTTATGACATCTTCCTTCATTTTTATTAGATCGTCCTTTGAAATTATCCTGGCTATATGATGATCAAAACCGGACTCCATTGAACTATCATAAACTGAAGCAAAATCTTGTTCTTTGCTAGGTGTTAATAATTCCGTGTTGTATAGTTGATCTTTAATACGCAATTGTACTTTAGGTTTTGTTACATCACTGATCTCAAAAGAGGCATTGATCTTTAGTTTTGCTAAAGATGAGAATAATTTTTTCACATTTTGTTCTGTCGGATTTAATAGTAAATCGAGATCATCTACTTCATCCCATTTTCTACAACCATAAAACTGTGTTGCTACACCACCTATAACTACGAATTCCATACCTTCTTCAATAAATGTATGCAACAACGTCGCGTCATTTTGTCTGATAGACATCTCGTGCAATGCTTTGTTAATTAATTCATTTTGCATAACAATATGTTAAATGGATTCCGTATAATGTTGTAAAAGTGTAATAGCGAGATGTTATAAACACTAGCACACAGATTCAGTATCAGTGAGATTTGGTCTTGATTCCCCTTATGGTTTGCCGAGGCGTTGTTTTATTTCAAGGCTGAGCAACATGGATGTTGCGAAAGCGTATTAATGACAGGACGTCATCTATGCGCGTACCGTTATGAAATAAAACAAGGATGAGGGTATCGCGTAGCGACAAGACATTGGGGCGGCCTTTCTTTTCCTGGCTTTTCTTTGGCCGCGCAAAGAAAAGCTAGTCGCCATCAGGCGAAATATAATTAAAGAAAAAATAAAGTTTATTGTTTGACTGGATTCCCTTTTACAAGGGAATGACGAAGATGAAGTGAAATAGAGGTTTATTTAACCACCTTCAAATGCGGTCCCTTTTTCTTCTTCTTACTTTCCTTTTTCTCTGGTTCAGAATTAGAAACTGATTCATCATTCGTTTCTACTTCCTCTTCTTCCGGAAAAATCATCCCACGACCATTCTCCCTGGCATAGATCGCCAACACCGATTCAACCGGAAAATAAACATTCATACTTTGTCCGGAGAAACGTGCCTTGAAGTTGATATAGTCATTACTGAGATCAAGATCAACTACAGCACTGGCAGAGATATTCAAAACGATTTTGTTGTCTTCAACAAAATCACGCGGGATATTTAAATCATCACCACTGGCATCGACTAATAGATAAGGCGTTAGGTGGTTATCGCAAATCCAGTCGTATAACGCACGTAACAGATAAGGTCGATTTGAATTCATAACATAATACTAGTTCAGGTTTGCAACCTGATAAAGGATCAGGCTGCGTTATATTCCTTTTCTACTTCTGACAAACTGGTTTGAAATGCCTGTCGTTCAAATAATCTATCGGCATATTGTTGTAATGGTTTACCAGACATTGGCAACTTTATTCCATATTCATTTAAACGCAACATCAATGGCGCCATACAACAATCAACTAATGTATATTCTTCCGACATGAAATAATGCATTTGTGCAAAAGCCGGGGCGATTGAAGTCAGATTATCTCGCAAAACTTTTTTTGCATTTGCTGCGGCTATTTCATTATCACTGTCAAGTTCATCAACGACTGAATATAAATCGCGCATCACCCGATAACGTAATTGACGATTACTTGCACGATTGACTGGATCAACAGGCATTAATGGTGGATGAGGGAAACGCTCGTCCAGGTATTCCATGATGATCTGTGCATCATAAAGTACCAGGTCCCGATCAATCAGCGTCAGGATTGAATTGTAAGGGTTAAGATCACTTAACTCCTCAGGTCTGTTGTCGTCATCGATATAGTTGATTTCAACATTGACATCTTTTTCTGCCAGAACAATACGCACAGCGTGTCCGATTGGACTAATACTGTCTGAATACAAAACCATTAATGAACGACGATTGGCGACACTTGCCATACGATTCTCCAGCCAAAATTACGAAAGCGCGGGATTATACTACAGAATCAAAAAATAATGGGGCCCGGCGCAGGCTTTATCCGGATATTTTATGAGTTGCCGTGATGATAACGCAGTGCTGGTGCGCCATGAGTGTGCTCGCGACCGTAATCATAGCCGTAACTTTGGTGTAGGAAGCATGTGCACTCATGGTGTGCCAGAACAAGCTAGCACGCGGCAAATGGACTATCTGCCTCACACCGCATTTATGAAGAAACCACTGAAATCGTTTACTGGCAACAGGATCTAACTATATTACTGTGTATTCATGAAATATCCGGGTTCAATGAACGTCGCGCCAGTATTCCTTCTTGAGCAGATACGCAATTATCAGGAAAACAAAGAGATACAGCATGACCCAGATCCCGATCCTGGTACGTTTCAGCTTGATCGGCTCACCCAGATAAACCAGGAAATTGACCAGATCACGCACCGTTTGATCATATTCTTCCATGTTTTGTGTACCCGGGGTAATTAATTCCAGACCCTCGTAACCGGGGTTATGATGCGCGCCCTCACCATGATCCGTTTGCACCAGACGCTGCAGTCCCTGAAGCTGCCATAGAACATGTGGCATACCTACATCTTTAAACGTCAGGTTATTAACACCAAATGGGCGTGATTCATCCACATAAAATGTTTTAAAATAAGTATAGAGCCAATCCGGCCCACGTGAGCGAGCAATAACCGATAAGTCAGGTGGCGCGACGCCAAAATAATAAACTGAATCAGCCTTGCGCATAGAGACGGTCATGGTATCGCCAACCTTATCCGTTCCAAACATGAAATTGGTTTTCAGTACAGCATCACTGATACCCAGATCCTCGCCCATACGGTTATAACGCATATAAGCCGCTGAGTGGCAACTCAGACAATAATTGACGAATGTCCTGGCACCACGCTGCAATGATGTCTGGTTGGAAAGATCAACTTCCATATGCATCAACTTTGAACCGCCTGCAGCTGAGACACTGACAGAAACCATCATCAACAGAATAAAAGTGATTTCATTTATTCGCTTTAGTAATTGCATATGGATACCTTTAAAAATAGTAATTTTTTCGTGAGTGCAAGAAAGTACCGCGCGGAGAACCGGAGTGTATATGCAATACATGAGGTTTCGAGTACGGGACTGACGTAGCAATCGCGGGAAAAGTGCATTTTTAGAGGTGCCCATTAGTCTGTCACCCTGTCTGGAACGGCCTTGTCATTATCTATCGCGGTATAAAATGGCATTAAGAGAAAGAACAGAAAGTAAATTGTTGTAAAGAATCGAGCCATCCAGGTATAAACCGGGGTAACAGCCTGCAACCCCAACCAGCCGAGTACCAAAAAGCTGATAACAAATGCAGACAATGCAAAACGATAGTTCCAGCCCCGATAGCGGATGGATTTGACCGGGCTGCGATCCAGCCACGGTAAAAAGGCAAAGGCTATTGTTGACGCGCCCATTGCAATAACCCCACCGAGTTGGTTGGGAATGGCACGCAGTATTGCGTAGAATGGAGTAAAAAACCAAAGAGGGGCAATATGCTCCGGTGTCTGCAGCGGATTTGCCGGTACGAAATTGGCATGTTCCAGAAAATACCCGCCCATCTCAGGTGCAAAAAATAACACCGCGAAAAAGAAGATCATAAACACAACAACGCCAACAATATCCTTGACCGTGTAATAAGGGTGAAATGGAATTCCGTCTAGCGGAATGCCTTCGGCATTTTTATTCTTCTTTATCTCCACACCATCCGGATTATTAGACCCGACCTCATGCAGGGCCAGGATATGGATTCCTACCAAGCCACAAATCAACAACGGAACTGCAATGACATGAAATGAAAAGAAGCGGTTCAGTGTCACATCCGATACGACAAAATCACCACGTATCCATTCGGCCAAATCTGGACCAATTACAGGTAATGCTCCAAACAGCGAGATAATGACCTGTGCCCCCCAGTATGACATCTGGCCCCATGGCAACAGATAGCCAAAGAAGGCTTCAGCCATCAGGACAAAGTAAATCGCCATGCCGGTCAGCCACAACAATTCCCGTGGCTTTTTATACGACCCGTAAAGTAAGGCACGAAACATATGCAGATAGACCACAATAAAAAACGCTGAGCCACCAGTTGAATGCATATAACGCATCCACCAGCCCCAGTTCACATCACGCATGATATATTCCACCGAAGCAAATGCATCTTCGGCAGAGGGCTTGTAATTCATGGTTAACCAGATACCGGTCAGGATTTGAATAACCAGTACCAGTAATGCCAGCGATCCAAAGAAATACCAGAAATTAAAATTCTTCGGCGCATAGTATTTGGCAAGATGCTCATTCCAGCTTTTCGTTAAAGGGAATCGGGCATCGACCCAGTCCCTCAGACCTGCCAATACATTTACGACTTGTTTTTCGATATCAGCCATTACACTGCCCCACTGTCATCACCGATTAATAAAAGGCTCGCTGAAATAAATTTATATGGAGGTATAACCAGGTTGGTTGGTGCCGGAACACCTTTATAGACGCGCCCGGCCAGATCAAAGCGGGAACCATGGCAGGGGCAGAAAAACCCCCCTTTCCAATCAGCTACTGGGGGATTATCACCGTCTTTTAATATGAAACTGGGTGAACAGCCTAAATGTGTACAGATACCAAGTACAACAAGATATTCATCTTCACGGGATCGGTATTCATTCTTGGCATAGTCCGGCTGTGCACTGGCGTCAGATGCAGGATCATCGACATAATCATTCTGCGCGGCAATATCATCAAGCATTTCCGGGGTGCGCCTCAGGATCCAGACTGGCTTGCCCTGCCATTTTACAATCTTGCGTTCACCAGACTTTAACTGGCTAATATCTACTTCGACTGGTGCCCCAATCGCCTTGGTTTTCTCACTTGGAGTCATAGTCGCAATGAACGGTACAGCCGCGGCGACTGTACCAGCCCCGCCTACAACCGTTGCGGCAGCAGTCAGAAATCGCCGACGACTCTTGTCAACATTACTATTGTCCATTCTTTCCCCTTTAATAACTGATAGTTAAATATCAGTATAATTAATCACTAGTGCTATATGATAAGTTAAACTGATTGCTGGATAAACAGGCCATTAATCAATAATCATTAATAAAAACTGGGTTTGGCTACTTTCTGACCGTCATGCAATTTAAAAAGAATATAATTTTTATACTACAATATTCCGCTTACGGGCTTGCTGCCGCATTCCTGTTTATATTGATAACATCGGGCGGATTACTGTCTAATATTTCGTATTTTTCATCGACTGAATCAAATCGTTATACTTTTAATGACGCCGTGACGGCCACTGCTCCGGCCGTTGTTAATGTCTATGCCAGTAAAGTATATCAGGAAAGAAGCCATCCGCTGTTTCAGGACCCCTTATTTCGGCGGTTTTTTGGTGACGCACCAAGCAAGCCAAAGAAACGCCGGGATAGCTCAATCGGATCAGGCGTCATTATGAATACCGCTGGTTATATCCTGACAAACGCCCATGTTATACAGGATGCGAATGATATCAGTATCACATTGAATGATGGTCGTCAGGGACAGGCCCAATTAATTGGTCTGGATACTGATACTGATCTGGCTGTCATAAATATCAAATTACAAGACTTGCCAATGATTCCAATCGGAGACTCATCCAGATTGCTGATTGGGGATATCGTACTGGCCATAGGTAATCCATACAATTTTGGTCAAACAGTCACCCAGGGTATCGTTAGTGCCACAAGTAGAAAACGCCGTGGAATTTCTTATTTCGATGACTTCATTCAAACCGATGCTGATATCAACCTGGGTAATTCCGGCGGTGCTTTGGTCAATGCTGCAGGTGAATTGATTGGAATTAATACCGCTATTATATCCAGTAGTGGTGGTTCAGAAGGTATTGGTCTTGCCACACCAATCAACCAGGCACTGGATGTGATGAATCAAATCATTAAAAACGGAAAAGTAGTTCGTGGCTGGTTGGGTATTGAAGCACAAACACTAGGGCCGGATATTATTGAATCTGCCAATCTGGAAACAGGTGGTGTTCTGGTTACAGCAATCATGCGTAATGGGCCTGCTGAAAATGCCGGAATCGTGCCAGGTGATATCATACTCAATATTGATGGTAAAAATGTAAGCTCACCCGATCAGGCAATAGAAACGATCACCAATCTTGTTCCGGGCAGGGATATTAAAATAAAAATACTACGAGGCTGGGAACAACAGGAATTAGTTGCCATTATTGCGCAAAGGCCTTCAGCAAGGATGCCTCAATAAAATCAGTCACAACTATTACGCCCGCTTACTCTTCGTTAAAATCGAATTTATAATACTCATGTACTGGCGCGTACACTCGACTCTGTCTCCTGATTTGTTCTACCTCCTGCGTCCATGCAGTCGTCCGTTTTTAAATTCAATTTTGCCTCGATTATGCTTCGCTCATCACGTTGTGAACAGATTTTATAATATTCTTACGATTGGATTATAGATTTTAGGCTTGATAAGAAAAGGCCGTTTTCCTCTTCTGTACCCACGGTCACTCTCAGACAATTTTCAAGTAGTGGATGAACCCCATGGAGATTCTTTATTAATATTTTTTGTTTCACAAATTCAGCGTGCACATTTTTGGCGCACTTGTCTGTTACTTTAAATAAAATGAAATTTGCTTCACTCTTCCAGGTTTCAATTCCATTAATGTTCGAAAGAGCGTTAAACAAGACTTCTCTATCATTTCGAATCTGTTCCGCTTGCTGCTCAAGCAAACTGATATTCTGAAGAATAAAATTAGCACTGAGTTGATTAAGCGTTCCAATATTGTATGGCAATCTCAGTTTTTCGAATACTGAAATCCATTCAGAAGCACCAAACAATGTTCCCAGTCTCAAACCGGCCAGCCCCAGTTTAGATAAGGTCCGCATTAATAAGACATTCGGATACTTTTGCAATGAGGACATCATGGTTCTCTGTGCAAACACATGATAAGCCTCATCAATAACAACAATTCCTGGTGTAGCATTTATGATCATCTCAAGAGATTCATGCTCAAAGGCATTTCCTGTTGGATTATTTGGCCAGGCGATAAATATCGCTGCGGGTTGATTTTTTTCAACAGCTTCCAGCATTGCCGGAAGATTAAGTGAAAAATCATTGTTTAGTGGCACACCAATAAAATCCAGTTCCAACATCGAACTTAATAATCGATACATAACAAATGTTGGCTCGGGTGCCATTACTACATTCGATGTTTTATTTAGTGCCAGTAAAATGATTTGAACAAGTTCATCAGAACCATTACCAAACATCATTGCAGTATTGTCAGACAAGGAAAACGTTTCACTCAACCTGGTTCTTAATTCACTGGCTTTTGCATCCGGGTAACGATTGAGTTCGGCTTGTTGTAGATAATCAGACCACGCTTTTTTAATTTCTTCAGGCCAGGTATATGGATTTTCCATCGCATCCAGTTTAATAAAACCGTCAGAGTCAGGAACGTGATATGCCTTGGCATCTAGAACAGCGGGCTTTATGATCTTGCTTATTCGATCTTCGATCATGTTAGTTAACCTGAGCTTCGGATAAGCCCTGAGGAGAGAACAGGACATTGGAGACACGCTGTTAATACATCCATGTATACTCGAAGGCGGCATCCATGCCGCCTACGGTCTCCAATGCCCTGTTCTCTCCTCTTTTCACGTACAAATTTTCCTTATGCAGATCTAAAAGTTTATTTTGAGTCGCGACGATACTCAGCCGATCTGGCATGCGCAGTCAGTCCTTCACCTCTTGCCAATATAGAAGCAGTCTCTGCAATTTCATTTACTGAGTTACTGGCACACTTGATGAAAGATGATTTCTTTTGAAAATCATATACACCCAATGGCGATGAGAATCTGGCTGTACGTGCCGTAGGTAATACATGGTTGGGACCAGCACAGTAATCACCCAGAGATTCAGCAGAATAATGTCCCATGAAAATCGCACCTGCATGTCTTATGTCATCCAGCAGTAATTCAGGATCGGAGACCGCGAGCTCAAGATGTTCAGGTGCGATTAGATTAACGATTTCTACCGCTTGTTTCAGATCATCTACTTTTATCAATGCACCATTATTTGATAGTGACGCCCCGATAATCTCGGCACGCTCCATCTCTGGCAGGAGTTTTTCAATACTGTTCTCAACCTGGGCTATAAAATCTGCATCAGGCGTGATCAATATTGCACTGGCTTGCTCGTCATGCTCAGCCTGGGCAAACATATCCATGGCGACCCAGTCCGGATTGGCACTACCATCACTGACAATTACAACTTCTGACGGGCCAGCAATCATATCGATACCAACCACACCAAATACTTCGCGCTTGGCTGTGGCAACATAAATATTTCCCGGACCGACAATCTTGTCGACCTTTGGCACTAAATCGGTACCGTATGCCAATGCAGCTACAGCTTGTGCGCCACCGATTGAAAAGACCTTATTTACGCCGGCAATTGCTGCGGCAGCCAATACCAAATCGTTACGTTCATCATCGGGTGTTGGTACAACCATGATGATTTCTTCAACACCTGCCACATGCGCAGGCATAACATTCATTAATACCGATGAGGGGTAAGCCGCCTTCCCGCCTGGAACATAAACACCAACGCGGTCAAGTGAAGTAATCTTTTGGCCCAGCACATTGCCTTCATCATCTTCATAGGTCCACGTCGTTTGTTTTTGTTTCTGGTGAAATTCGCGAATTCGTTTTGCTGCATGTTCCAGACTACAACGTAATGAATCCGGGATACGGTCTAATGCTGACTCTAATTCCTGTTTAGAAATTTCCAGTGTTTCAAGATTGGCAGAACGTCGGTCAAATCGATTAGTATATTCAAGTAATGCATCATCACCTCGTGATCGCACATTGGCAATAATTTGAGAGACGATATCAACAACCGATTGATTAGGCTCATCAAACGAGGAAAGTAACGACTGTAATGCTGAATCAAAATTATCTGAAGATGTGGCCAGGCACTTTATCATGAGCCTTTACTAACAATATCTGATAGTTGATCAATAATAGATTTGATAACCGAATTTTTCATTTTCATTGCAGCCTTGTTAACGATTAGCCTGGAGCTGATATCAGCGATGTGCTCAAGTGTTACCAGTCCATTGGCCTTTAAGGTATTACCTGTATCGACCAAATCGACAATCCAGTCTGATAAACCTAAAACAGGCCCTAATTCCATCGAGCCATAGAGCTTGATTATTTCAACTTGTTGGCCACGTTCAGCAAAATAATTACGCGTAATATTTGTATATTTTGTAACTACGCGTGGACGATCTGTTACCGGCCTGGCATCTTTTAAACCGGCTAACACCATACTACACTTTGCTATACCTAAATCGATAGGCTCATAAAGACCATCACCGGAATATTCCATCAACACATCCTTGCCGGCAATACCCAGTTCTGCTGCGCCACGCTCAACATATGTTGGCACATCCGTTGCCCGGATGATTAAAATCTGAATATTGGGCTGGTTTGTTTCAAGGATCAGTTTACGTGATGTCTCTGGATCATCTTTAGGGACTATATCGAGCCTGGCGAGTAAGGGAAGCGCTTCATCGTAAATTCGGCCTTTGGAAACAGCAATAGTAATCTTGTCCGGCATAATTATGTGTTTTTTGTCTGTAAATTAATCGTTTGGCTTATTAATAATTAAACAGAATACAATAGAACTGGAATGACTGAAAAAGTTTCCTTAATTATAAGGTAACAATATAAATAGTGATTTTTTTGTGGCCCTTTTAATCAGGTACTCGCTTAATTTCCGCGCCTAACTGTGACAACTTCTCTTCTATCGTCTCGTATCCACGATCAATATGGTAAATACGATCAACAACCGTTTCACCCTCTGCAACAAGACCAGCCAGAACCAGGCTGGCTGATGCCCTTAAGTCTGTCGCCATTACCGGTGCACAGGTTAAATGTTCAACACCTTCTGTTATCGTTGTATTGCCTTCCAGTTTAAGATCTGCACCCATGCGTTGTAATTCATGTACATGCATAAACCGGTTTTCAAATACAGATTCCGTTATTGTCCCCCCGCCTTTTGCTATGCAGTTCATCGCCGTAAACTGGGCTTGCATATCGGTAGGAAAACCAGGAAACGGTGATGTATGTATATCAACCGCTTTTGGCTTTTCACCATTCATATTTAGTGTAATTGCATTATCCTCCGTTACAATTTTTGCCCCGGCTTCAGATAATTTCGCTAATACTGATTCAAGTAATTCAGGCTGGGTATTTTTTAAGCGTATCTTGCCGCCAGTCATTGCGGCAGCGACAAGATAAGTACCAGTCTCAATACGATCAGGCAAGATGTCATAATCCGTCCCGTGTAATGTCTCAACACCTTCTATCTCAATGCGATCAGTCCCGGCACCGGTAATCTTTGCACCCATTTTATTAAGACACAAGGCCAGATCTGCTACTTCAGGTTCTCTTGCGGCATTTTCAATTACGGTTAATCCATCTGCCAGGGTAGCTGCCATCATTAAGTTTTCTGTCCCGGTTACGGTGACAATATCCAATGCCAGGCAGGTGCCTTTTAGACGTTTTGCGGTTGCACGGATATACCCACCTTCAACTGTAATATCAGCCCCCATCGCTGCCAGCCCTTGTAAATGAAGATTCACCGGACGTGAACCAATAGCGCAACCACCTGGTAGGGATACATCGGCCTTACCAAAGTGAGCGAGCAGGGGTCCCAGGACAAGGATTGATGCACGCATGGTTTTGACCAGTTCATACGGTGCGAAAAAATTATCGATCTGACTATTATCAATTTCGATACGCATACGTTCATCGACTGTAATCCGCGCACCCATGCGTCCAAGCAATTCCATTGTTGTTGTTATGTCATGTAGATGGGGAACGTTACCAATCATGATGGGCTGATCCGTAAGCAATGTAGCAGAAAGAATAGGCAGGGCCGCATTCTTTGCACCAGAAATGGAGATCTCTCCTTTTAACGGGATACCACCGTGGATAATCAATTTATCCATAACTATTTATTATTCTCATCAGATAACTCAGAACACATTTTAATTCTTTGATAGCTTTTCACGGATAGATATTTTGTTCTCAGACTAGGCAACAAATTCGCCAGGAGCGAATTTGGGCAACGCCAGTTGCTCGTAAGAGTGAAATACACGGATGTATTTCATCCAAATGCGCACAGAAGCGGAGTTTATAAACAATAAATGAGCATTCGAGCACATTTTTAACGAAGTATGAGGACAAAAGACAATTTGTGCAAAGCTATCTATTTCTGTTCTTCCCATTCCTCTGGTGTATAAGTCTGAATGGATAAGGCATGGATATCTGTGCCCATATTATCGCCCAGGGTTTTATAGACCATCTGGTGCTGTTGAACCATGGTCTTGTCAGCAAATAATTCACTGATGATACGTGCCTGGAAATGCGTCCCGTCATCGCCTTCCACTATGATATCAGCGCCAGGTAATCCAGCCTCGATGAGTTGTTTGATAATTTGAGGTTCCATAACCGAATTTAAGTAATTATATATGCCTATGATAAAGGAAAGTGTACATCTATGTGACGAAATATTTTTATCTTACATCACAATTTATTGTGGTCTCCTTAGCTTTGGGGTTTTTAAATAGGGAGAAATGCAATTCTCCCCTTTTATCGTCTGTGGATTTATGACCATGGATGAAATAGTGCTAATCCCGTTTTTATAAAGCAAGCAACCGGGCAATGCCCGGTTGTCTGTAATCCAGTAGTCTAGTTAGTTTGAGATACTGCTAGCAAGTTTTGCATTTTTATCAGTGAGTTGCTTGATTAAAGAATCAAACCCGTTTTTCTTGATTTGGGTAGCAAATGATCCTCTGTAAGTTGATACCAGACTGACACCATCGACAGCAACATCAACAACTTTCCACTCCTCGTTCTTTTGATGCATACGATAAGCGACCGGAAAAGGCTGAGCGCCTGAGCTGGTCAACTCAGTCTTTACGACAGCAAGATTAGACTTTGAATTTTGTTCAACCGGAAAATATTTTATTTCCTGGCCAGAATATTCCAGTAATGCCCGAGCATATGTACGAACTAATAAAGTTTTAAACTGCTCAATAAATTCACTACGTTGTGATTTACTAGCGGTCTTCCAGTTCCTACCGAGCACCCATTTTGACATACTGATAAAGTCAAAATGCGGGATTACCAATTCATTTACCAATTCATAAATTTGCTCTGGATTTGTCTCCAGAACCGAACGTTGACTTTCAATTCGGTTAATAACGCCATTTGCGGTCTCTTTAACTACCGCTTCAGGTGAATTTGCTACAGCCTGAGCAATGCCAGTCATCATGTATAAGATCAAAAACAACGAATTTACGACTCTTCCTTTCATTGTAATACCTCTGAGAGTTATTGTTTTATCGACCCATTATCGGGCTGTGTAGTTCAAAACAACCTGCTTCTTTCTGCAAATCTACAGTAATAATTGTTGAATAATCATGGTCGTCTGAAGGCAGGTATTGTAATAACAATATATGCCGATAGAAAGCCTTTATCTTGTGACTAATTCGACAATATTTAGACCATAAATATCCTTATTATCAGCCGTTCAGCTTTAAAAATAAGCTACAAGATATTGTTTAGAAATAGTTTAAGAGTACTTTGCACGATGTCACGAGTGAAGGCTAATCAAGACAAAAATAGTCGAAAAATTGGAGTGTACACGTCAGTACATGAGCATTTTGAGACTATTATTAACGTAGAGTAGCCGAATGCAGTAGTCGTGCGATGTGCTCTTTAGCTAAAAGGTTTCCAGATTAAGACCAATTTTGGTAATAAGGTGAGTGCAGCAAACAAGGCAATAAACATGGCCAGAGCTGTCAACAAGCCAAAATAAATCGTTGGTATAAAATTCGATAGAACCAGAATTGAAAAGCCGATAATAATGGTAATTGCAGTATAAAAAACCGCCTTACCGATATTAGCATGACAATAATGCATAGTACTGATGTAATCCCTGGTCTTTGGAAACTCTTCACGAAAACGGTAGATGTAGTGAATACTGTTATCAACAGCGATACCAATCGTTATAGCAGCAATGGTAATCGTCATCATATCAAGAGGTATTCTGAGTAGCCCCATTATCCCAAGGATAATCGATGCTGCGAGTAAATTCGGAATAATACCAATCACTGCCAGAAGTATTGAACGAAACAGTACAATCAACATCAAGGCAATACCTGCCATAACCACACCCAGGGTTAATATTTGCGAATTAAACAAACTTTGTAACATATTGTTATAGAGAACAAGTACACCCGTGATCTGAACTTTATCTTCATCAAGATTAATCTTCTCTATCAAATCTGTCTTTATCTGTTCCAGCAATTCTTTTCGACGCAAGTCTTTCAAAGAATCCAGTATGCGAATATTGATTCGTGCTTCATTATTCTCTTCAGATATATAGGGATCAATCATGCTTTCTCTAAGTACATCTGGCATACGTTTACTGACGAGAGCCAATTCAAAAGCATCAAATTCACCCCCATTTATTTCCTCACCTACACGAATGATTGATGCAAGTGACAACACCTTTCCAACAGCAGGTAAATTATCCAGATAATCATGGACTTGTTTGATCGTGTCCAGTCGTTCTGGCGTAAACCATACTTCTTCCTGCTCTTCTGAAAATGTACCGAACAATGCATCCAGATCTTCAAAATCTTCCCCTTCTTCCGGTTCTCCTTCATCCATTGTTTCTTTCAGATTTAGAATAATGTCCAATGGAGCCGTACCACCCAGTTTTTCATCAATCAAACGTAAACCCTGGTAAATTTCAGTGTCTTCACTAAAGTAATTAACAAAACTATTTTCTACTTCAAGACGGGTGATACCAAACGTACTAATCGCTGCTAGAATTACGGCAAGTACTAATATTTTATTACCGTGTCGTTCAGTTAGTGTTGCAAGTTTTGGGGAAAATTGAAATTCGTCTCTGGGATTAAGTTTTTCAGACAACTTTGGCAGCATAACCAGTAAGGCTGGAAATAAAATAAATGAAGTGAGGAAAGTCACGCTTAAACCAATCGTCATCATCCAGCCAAAATCAATAACGGGCTTAATGCCGCTTACAACCAATGAACTGAAAGCCAAAATCGTTGTTAATGCTGTATACAAGCAGGGCCAAACCATCTTACTGGCTGTAGTTAATACCAGTTCATGTTGCGTGTATTCAGGAAAATCATTTCTTAACTGTCGATAACGTACAATAAGATGTACGTTCATTGACATGGTAATGATCAACATGAGTGAAATAAAATTTGAGGATATAACCGTAACATTCCAGCCTGCCAGGCCAAGCAGGCCGATCATTAATAGTCCGGCATAAAAACAACTTAATAACGGTAATATGACCCATCTTGTCTTACGGAAAATAATCGACAGCATGCCAATAAGAAAAAGAAAAACGCCAACGCCAAAAACAATCAGATCATTTTTTATGAAGGAGATCATGTCATCGAATATCATCGATACACCACCTATATGCAACGTACCGTGATTTTTATATTTTGAAATTATTTCTCTTATAGCAGCAATATTGTCATGATTAATTTGATTAATTACATTTTTTTGTGCGGCGTATTCTATTAATATTTCTTCAAGCCTTAATCGTTCATTTGCATCCAGACCTTGATCTTTATCTTTAATTAACAACTGGTTTCGTTCACGTTGTAATTCACGAAATGCCAGCTGATCTTTCAAATTAACCTGAAGAGCAGTTGTATTGCCATCTTTACTAATGATTAAATCTTTATATATAGGACTATTCAGGAGTTCCTGTTTTGCCTTTGCTATATCAATATCACCCCCCTCAATAGTGCGGGAATTTTCTGCAACATCAGATATTGAACCTTTTACCTGTCTGACCAGTGGAGCATCAACCAGGCTGGTTACTGACTCGACCAGATCCAGTTCACGTAATTCATTTCGAAGCTGTGTAATTTGATCCAGTGAATTTTGAGAAAAAAGATCTTCATCCGGTGTAAATGTAATAAATAAAAAATCTTTTGTTGCATATCGCTCGGTTGTTTCACGAAACAACTTTAGATCCTTATCATCTTCCAATAACAAGGAATCTGCAGAGGCATCTAGTTTGAAATCTTTTGTCTGGACAGCAAAAAAACCCAGGATTGCTGCCATTAGAATGCATACAATAATTGGATGCCTTAATACTGTGGCTATGTAAAACTTTTTTATCCGTGTTATCACTTTGATATATTTTTATAATTATTTATAAACAAAAATAATCCTGACGACATTAACTATAATGACGATTAAATTAAAAACACATTAAGGGAAATTAATTGATTACCAAATATAATAGTGCTTACTATTTATCTTCAAGTAACTCAATCTTATAACCATCTGGATCTTCAACAAAAGCAATGACTGTATCTCCGCCTTGCATTGGTCCTGCTTCTCTGACTACCTTACCACCTAATTCCTTTATCTTGTCACAGGTCTCATATACATCCTCAACACCAATGGCTATATGTCCATAGGCATTACCCAAATCATAGGAATCCGTATCCCAATTATGCGTTAATTCCAGGACTGCGGTATCAGATTCATCACCGTAACCTACAAACGCCAGAGTAAATTCATGCTCCGGATAGTCATGCTTGCGGAGTAGTTTCATACCCAGGATGTTTTGATAAAAATGCAACGATTTATCAAGATTTCCAATTCTCAGCATCGTGTGCAATACGCGCATCTCTGGCCTCCAGTTCACCTAATCACTTGGCAATATAATACTGCCATCAATAATTTTTTGTATTGTTTCTGAAAATATAACATGTTCAACCTTTAAAACCTTTGCTGCCAATGATTCTGGCGTATCTTCTGACTCTACTACAACAGTTTGCTGTGCCAATATTGCGCCTTCATCATATTCTCCATCAACCAAATGGATCGTCACACCACTCTCTTTCTCGCCTGCATCAATAACAGCTTTATGTATATACTTGCCGTACATTCCTTGACCACCATACTTTGGTAATAGTGATGGATGTATATTAAAGATTCTGCCTCTATATGTTGACAACAGTTTGGGGCCTATCTTCTTCATAAAGCCGGCCAATAACACAAAATCAACATTATGTTGATATAAGGTATCTCTCATAGAGGCATCAAGTACGTCAGGATCAGGATGTGTGCTTGAATCAAGATGAACTGTATTTATATTTTTTCTCTGGGCAAGAACCAATGCCGATGAATTCGGATTGTTACTAATTACTACTTCGACACTGGCTGATAGCTTACCTTGTTCACACGCACTTATAATAGCAGCCATATTACTACCGCGCCCGGACACCAGAATGCCAAGTTTCTTCATGTCGATTCCACCTTGAAACCCAGCTGTTGCAGCCGTTGTTTTGTTTCATTATTAATTTTATTTGTTTGAATTATACGGTTTGTGAATTCACGCCTGACGGGATAATTCTTTCTTAAACTATCAAAATAACCCGGGCGTTCTTCGGCTGGTATGTCTATTAAGCTTGCAAGTACAAAAGCATCGCTCCTGACATCATAACTCTGCATTACAGCAAATTGAATTACGTCATCATCAATATGCTCAATAATATCTTTCTCTTGCCCTGAATTTAATAACGGTTCATTACTCGAATTATTATTTATATCTATATTCAGTGCATCAACAAGCATATCAGTCGCCTTAAGTTTGCCATCATGACTATATCCCGCAATGTGTGGTGTTGCGATAAATGTTTGTTGTAATAAGGCCATATTAATTTCCGGTTCATTGCACCAGACATCGAGAATTAATGTGGACTTCGGATTTGTTTCTTTAAATGCCAATAATTCTGTTTCATCGACAACTTCACCACGAGATGTATTAACAAGAATCACATCGGATTTTAATTTATCTAGAAACTGTTTATTGACCAGCTTCCTGGTTGGAAACTTTCCTTCAATTGTCAATGGGACATGCAATGTGATGATGTCCGATTCCAATACTCGTTCAAGCTTAAGATAGGAATTATCTTGAGTTTGCTCATAACGGGGAGGATCATTAAGCAAGCATTGAACACCAAGACTATCCATAAAGCGTTTAACCATGGAACCCACTTGACCACAACCGATTATACCCACTGTTTTTTCGAATAGAGAAAATCCATGATATTCAGCAGTTACATATAAACTGCTTAATATATACTCAGCAACTGACCGGGCATTACTGCCTGGCGCATGTGAAAAATTGATATTAGCGTTTTTTAGATACTCAACATCAATATGATCGATGCCACTGGTGGCAGAACCAACAAAACTGATTTTAGTACCTTTCAAAAGAGATTCGTCAACCTGGGTAACCGATCTGACTAATAAGACATCGGCATTCTTTATTATTCGCTGATTAATAGAACGACCATCAACTAATTTAACATTGCCAATTTTTGAAAATGCTTCCCTGGCGAAAAGAATTTGCTGGTCAGCAACTATGGATAGTGGTCGAGACACTATTTAAACAGAGGGCTTTTCACAAATAGAGATTTGTTCTCGCCGATTTTTGCTCCTGCAAAATCGGCATACAGTACATCTTGTACATAAGACGAGGATCTATGCGCACGACTACATGGATGCAGGAGGTAGAGCGACGCAGGATGCCTAAGCCGAGAAGCGGAGTTTATATAACATTTGTCGCTTCCCGACCCCGCATTCGAGCACATTTTTAACGAAGTATGCGGACAAAAGATCATTCGTGAAAAGCTCTTTAGGGCATTGTGTCCAAGTCAGCACCTTCTTTTTGAACCGGCATCAAATCTTCTTTTGTTATACCTAATGCCAACGTTACCGGGCTGGCAATAAAGACAGATGAATAGGTACCGATTAATACACCAATAATCAACGCTGTAGCAAAACTATGGATAATTTCACCACCAAAAATGAATAGGGCAAACAGTACTAATAATGTTGTAAAAGATGTCATGATCGTTCTACTAAGTGTCTGGTTTAGAGAGACATTAAATATGTCAACAGGTGTCGCCTCACGAACCTTGTGGAAATTTTCACGAACACGATCAAACACAACAATCGTGTCATTTAATGAATAACCAATAACGGCAAGCAAGGCAGCAAGTACAGTCAAATCGAAATCAAAATGCGAAATTGAGAAAATCCCTAACGTTATCAATACATCATGAACCAATGCAACGATTGCAGCAATCGAAAAACGTCTTTGGAAACGCAAAGCAACGTAAATAAAGATTCCCATCAGTGCGTAGATCATTGCCAGACCACCGTCGTTCTTCAATTCTTCACCCACCTGTGGGCCAACAAATTCTACTCGACGCATTTCAGCATCCTTGCCTGTTTCAGAAAGTATATTTAATGTTTTATTACTGATATCAGCACTATTTAACCCTTCATGCGGTGGAATCCGGATCAGCACATCTTTAGCAGATCCAAAATACTGGACAACAGCATCACCAAATTCTGAATTACTTAGAGACTGGCGAATTGGATCAAGGTCTACCGCTTCGGCATAACCCACTTCAACCAGGGTACCACCGGTAAAATCAATACCAAAGTTTAAACCTTGGATAAATAATGAGCCTATAGAGATGACTATTAACAAACCGGAGATTAACGACGTTAACTTCCGTTTTCCCATGAAATCTATATTAAATCGAGTTTTTTGCACCTTCATGATAGCTGTCTCTACGTAATACTTTCTAGATAGTTAGTTTTTCCAGGCGACGTCCGCCATAAATAAGATTAACCAGGCCGCGCGTTACCATGATGGCGGTAAACATTGAAGAAATGATACCCAGGGACAAGGTAACGGCAAATCCCTTGATTGGACCGGTACCAAAACTGAATAACACTAATGCCGCAATCAAGGTTGTAATATTCGCATCTGCAATCGTTGAGAAAGCCTTTTCATAACCGGCATGAATACTGGCTTGAGGGGAATTTCCATTACGTATCTCTTCGCGGATACGTTCAAAGATCAACACGTTTGCATCAACCGCCATACCGACTGTTAATACGATACCCGCAATACCCGGCAAGGTAAGTGTCGCCTGTAATAAGGACAACATAGCGACGATCAAAACCAGGTTTAAAGCTAATGCAACATCAGCAAACAGACCAAATACCTTGTAATAGACCGCCATAAATATAAGGACAAGAATGAAACCAATGGCGACGGAATCAAAACCTTTATCAATATTATCCTGCCCCAGGCTTGGGCCAACTGTACGTTCTTCTATTATATATATCGGTGCTGCTAATGCTCCTGCACGTAGAAGTAATGCAAGCGTTCGTGCTTCCTGGGTTGAATCAAGGCCTGTAATATGGAATCGCTTTCCGAGTTGTTCCTGAATTACTGCTGCATTAATAACCTCTTCTATAGTTTCTTTTTGCTTGATGAATTCGCCATCTTTCTCAATGGTCTCGATTTTATTTTCTATAAAAACAACTGCGAGTCTCTTGCCAACATTATCACGTGTGCCATGACTCATTCTTTTTGCACCCCTTCCATCCAGGGTAATCGTGACATCTGGCCCACCATTTAATGAATCGATACCTGAAGCAGCATCGATAACAGACTCACCCGTTAACATGACCTGCTTTTTTAACAAGATTGGCTGACCACTACGTTGATAATAAAGCTTTGAACCTGCGGGTACACGACCATCAATTGCATCTTGTGGACTATGGTCTTCATCGACTAACCTGAACTCAAGTGTCGCGGTTGCACCTAATATCTTTTTTGCCCTGGCCGTATCCTGCACACCTGGTAATTGAACAACGATACGATTAAGCCCTTGTTGTTGTATGACTGGTTCTGCAACGCCCAACTCATTAACACGTTTTCTAATGGTCGTAATATTTTGTTGTAATGCCAGTTTTTGAGTATCAAGTAATACTTGGTTCTTCATAGTAGTAACCAGTTGAGATTCATTACTACTGGCATCCGGTATGGTGACATCAAGATCAGGAAAGTTATCCTCAATTAATGATTGACCATTATCACGTTCATTATCATCTTTAAGACGTATCAATAGTCCACCTGATTTATTGCGCGTAATAGTTTTATAACGAACCTTGTTTTCGCGCAGTTGACTGCGCAGATCAGACATATAACGATCTTCAGCCTTGGTAACAGCAGCATCCATGTCTACTTCCATTAAAAAGTGAACACCACCACGAAGATCAAGACCCAGAAACATGGGCTCAATACCGAACTTACTTAACCATTCTGGTGTTGCAGCTGCAAGATTAAGAGCAACCACATAGTTTCTTCCCAATGATTCCTTCACAACTGACTGTGCCTTAAGCTGGACCTCTTCATTATTGAATCGTATTACAAGATTTTCAATCCCGAGGTCCATTGCTTTATAAGTTATTCCTGCCTCTTCCAGAGCGGCATTGACTTGATATTCAGTTAATTCACTTACTTCTGCTGATCGTGAAGCAGATATTTGTAATGCGGGATCTTTGCCATAGATGTTTGGCAATGCGAATAAAACACCCAAACCAATCAGAAATAATATTGATATGTATTTCCAGGAAGAATAATGATTCATGACCATAGCTTTTAAAAAATATTTATGTATTATCTCAGAGAGTTTTTAGTGTGCCTTTGGGCATTACAGTAGATACTGCCTGTTTTTGAATTTTTACTTCAGTGTCTTTTGATATCTCCAGAACAATAAAGTTATCACCCACTTCTTTAATTTTTCCAAGTAAACCGCCGTTTGTAGCAATTTCATCACCCTTGGCCAAGTCGGAAACTAACTGCTTGTGCTGTTTTGCCTGCTTTAACTGGGGTCGTATAAGCAAAAAGTAAAAAACAGCAAATAATATTATCAACGGGAGAAAACTGGTCAGCCCGGGTGCTTGCTGCTGTGCGGGTGCTGCCCATGCATTATTAACGAAAAAATCCAACATTTATAAAACTCTGTGTTTAAAAAGCGCGGTATTATGACACAACAAGCGCCAATTCAGTACAGATAACACTGTATTATTAATTGGGCTGGTTTCTCAAATCTCAAGTTGTGCTTTTTCATTTCACTATATTTATTCAGGCGAACTCCAACATGCCACTTTCCAGCAACTGCTTAAACGCGGATTTCACGCTCTGAAGCATCTGCTCAGGAGCACCGATTTGTTTGAGTTGTGACAGTATCTGCTCGACACTGGTTGTTCCATTAACATGCTGAAATAATGATGCAAATCCTTCGCTAAGCTCGACTGTTTTCTGATCGACAGTAGGTTCACAGCGTGACACATGACTAACATGGGCGCGTGCAACGAATAATTTCGGGTCATTATTTTCCAGTATTTTTCTTCGTCGCGAGGCCGAGAGTGGCGTCTTGCTCAAACTCCTCCATAACTCACAATCTGAGCTTGAACAAAATGAGTTCTTTAATTCCATATACGGTCCTGGAATTATTACCACACAAACATATGGGGACAGCTTGATTGTGTCTCTTGACCAATCCTGAACTGGTAATGATGGTTTTATAGAGGGCATACCATTATCCAGGAGCTCACGTTTTAATGAAGCGCTTGTCCATGCCATACCAAGCTCTGCTTCAAGTATCGCTGAAACTTTGGCCTGTTCATCAGATGTATCAAATGAGAAAGTATTTAAATATTCGCGTAGTCGTCCCCCATACATTGTCGAACGCTCCACGGTAGATGTCTTCATTGTTTGTGTATCAACAAGCTCCTTCAAGATATCAAGACCGCCAGTAAAGGAAGAAATTATGCTGAAACTTATTGGGAATGCACGACAAAAATGAGACAGCAATAGACCGGTTCGAATATTCGCATCCAGCTCAAGCGCATCAGGTCGAATCTCGAAAAAATCATTACGCTCATCTTCATCCAAATTATATTGATAAAGCGCAGCAATCGAATCTTTACAGAAACTCTTCCGTAATGTGCGATCAAACAATAGATCGAATAGTGCGCGTTCCTGCTCTTCGAAACTCACGTAACATTATCCAGGTTTGCTACAAGAGATTTGCTGACGCTTCGTTCTCGCACAATCTTTCGGATACGTTTAAGTGTTGGTATTACTTTACTTTCTTTCACTCCTTCACATTCATAACACACAGCTTTGACATTTGGCAGCCTGGGTAACATTGCTTCGAACATCTGCCATGTTGGTTTAAGAATTGTACATTCATGTGCATCTACATAAATTGGACCATCCTTACCTTTTTTCAGACGACCACCGGCAATATGAACTTCAACTATCCGTTCGCAGGGTAAATCATCCAGTGCATCTTCCACTCTCCGTCCACTCGCCATCTCGTAGGAAACCAGGTGGCCCATATCAAGCAAAATTGCGCAATCTGTTTGTTTTGCCAGACTTCCAAAAAACGAGAAAAGTGGTAAAGACCCCGCCACAAAAGTTACCGGTGGCGGCTCGATAGCAACTGTTACAGGAACCATTGATAGCACTTCTTTTACTCGTTCAACCGCTCGTTCGAGAGAAGCTTGATTGAAGATTGGTGGAATGAAATATCCTAACTGACTGGAATATCCGGGACCTTCCTCCCAAAAACAGTATGCACAATCCTGCGCAAACCACGGCGAGCCTACAGCTTCAATGTGTTTTGAAGTTGCTTCAAGCCATGCAACAGAATTGGTAAACGAGCCACAAAAGTTAATATAAGAAGGATGATAAAGTACTGGTACACCAGCTGCTCGAACCCGCCCGACTTCTTCAATAATCTCATCTACATCTACAAGGCCGGCATATTCGACAAAACTTGGCCCGTCTTTCGCACGCACCAAAGACACAGGATCAGGGTCGGATGAAAGACTCAGGCTTGCGCCTACTCCCAGCGTTGGAAGCTCTTCGATATGATTACTCATAATGCAATCTATTGTTCTACGCTAAAGAAGAACCATCAAGCGTTTCGATGAAAATATCTAATATTTAAAGAATCAGGAGATTGAAATGAGTTGGAAAATTAATCTTGGGTATTTCCGAAAATAGAATTATTTTTGTGAGAGTAAGAAAGCACCGCGCAGAGAGCCGCAGTGTATATGCAATACATGAGGATTTGAGCACGGTGCTGACTAAGCTATCGCGAAAATAAGGCATTTTAGGATGTGCCCTCTTTGCCACGTTTCGAATAAAAGTCAATGATAAAACCGTCCAATCTATCTTCATCAACTGCCTTGCGTAATCCTTTCATTAAATGCTGATAGTAATAAAGATTATGTATGGTATTCAGTCGGGCGCCCAAAATCTCATTAGTTTTATCGAGGTGACACAGATAGGCACGGGAATAATTTTGACAGGTATAACAAGCGCACAGCTCATCTATGGGGGATTGATCATGCCGATACGTAGCATTTCGGATACGAATATCGCCTGATTCAGTAAAAAGATGGCCGTTCCGCGCATTTCGAGTTGGCATGACACAGTCGAACATGTCGATTCCTCTTCGAACCGACTCAACAATATTCTCTGGTGTGCCTACACCCATTAAATAGCGTGGTTTTTCATCAGGCATTCCCGGAATTATTTTATCGAGAACTTCTAACATCATGTCGACAGGTTCACCGACAGAAAGTCCACCAATTGCATAACCATCAAAACCAATTTCACATAGTCCATTCAGAGATGCTTCACGTATTGATGGATACATTCCACCCTGAATAATACCGAATAGGGCATTCTCATTATCACCATGTGCCTGTTTTGATCTTTTTGCCCATCGTAATGATAATTCCATCGATTCACGCGCTTCATTTTCAGTAGCCGGGTAGGGTGTACATTCATCGAAGATCATAATAATGTCAGATTCCAATGTATGCTGAATATGGATCGCTTCTTCCGGCCCTAAAAATACATTGGCACCATCTACCGGGGATCTAAAATGGGCGCCCTCTTCTGTAATCTTTCTGGATTCAGCCAGACTAAAAACCTGATAACCACCCGAGTCTGTCAATATAGGCTTATCCCAATGCATAAATTGATGTAAACCGCCAGATCCGTTAATCACTTCCATTCCGGGTCGCAACATAAGATGAAACGTATTGCCAAGAATAATCTCTGTACCAATATCGACTAACTCTTCCGGGGTCATTGCCTTAACTGTACCGTAGGTTCCCACTGGCATAAAAACGGGCGTCTCAATCGTGCCACGGGGAAAACTAAGCTGCCCTCTGCGACTATCCCCATCTTTTTCTAATAATTTAAATTCCATAAATATTTTTTATATACGTAGTTAGTGACTTAAATTTGACCGCCATGGACCTCGGTACCCCCTTGAGGGGTGTGGCGGAATTGCTGGCAATGCAGGAGCAATTGCCAGTGCATTTTTAACATTTTGTTATTAACATGGCATCGCCATAACTGTAAAACCGGTATTTCTGTTTGATGGCATGTTGATAGGCATTCATTACGTTTTCTTTTCCACCGAACGCACAGACTAACATTAACAAAGTTGATTCCGGCAAATGAAAATTAGTAAGCAGCATATCAACCACATTGAACTTAAAACCAGGGTAAATAAATATATTTGTATCGCCTTCAAAGCTTTTTAACTCACCATTTCTTGCTACAGTCTCCAAACCCCTAACTACAGTAGTACCAACAGCAATTATTCTTCCACCTGTTTCTTTAGTTGCATTCACCCTGTCGACAACATCCTGGCTAACACATAAGAATTCACAATGCATTTGATGTTCAGAAATATCATCTACTCGAACTGGTTGAAAGGTACCTGCACCAACATGAAGTGTTAATTTTGTATTGCCGATACCATTTTTATTCAAGTCATTCAACATATGATCGGTAAAATGCAATCCTGCCGTCGGTGCAGCAACAGCACCTGGCTTATCTGAAAAAACAGTTTGGTACCGATCTTTATCCAGTGTTTCATCACCTCTGTTTATATAAGGCGGTAAAGGCATATGGCCGATACGATCAAGTAAATCGGTAAGTTGTTCCTTGCCATGATAATCTAGCAAGAACATATCACCTTGTCGTCCCTTAACTTCAAAGCTCGTCTTATCATCGAGTAATAACAATGTCCCTGGTTTAGGCGACATACTTACACGTAGTTGGACCATTAACGTTTTATCATCCTGAATACGTTCAAGCATAATCTCGACCTTACCGCCGGTTTCCTTTCTCGCAAATAACCGTGCTGGTAATACCCGGGTATCGTTTAATACAATTAAATCGCCTGGTCTTAAATATTCTGGAAACTGTTTAAATGATGTATCAGCAATTTTATTTCTATTGTCCAGGTACAATAACCGACTACCATCACGATCTTTAGTCGGATATTGTGCAATCAACTCTTCAGGGAGGACATATGAAAAATCACTGGTTAACATGGCGCGCGATATTAACAGAAAAACACTCTAGTATTTATTAAGTACCTTCGAAAATAGACATTTTCCAAGGTACTTAAAAGTTTGATCCTGGCTATAGTTTCCTTATACTTGCCGCCTGTCATTTCACACGGCCGGGGTGGCGGAACTGGTAGACGCGCCGGATTCAAAATCCGGTTCTGGCAACAGAGTGAGAGTTCGAGTCTCTCTCCCGGCACCAACATAATGTTTCTTTTTTACTTTGTAGAGTGAGAGCTGATGCGAACCATCCATGGTTCACAATCTTCGAACAAGCTAACGCTTGACCAATTTTGTTCCAGATAAAATTACTTCGTACATCCTGTCCTCCGCCCTTCGGGCTGACCTACGGTCATTCAAATTCATTCCCGATGAATTTGTGTCGAGTCTCTCTCGAGAATGTGTTCCAGACATTCTCTCGGTAACTGCTCCCGGCGTTACTCTACCTCCTACACACCCCTCAAGGAGGTACCGAGGTCCATGTAGTCGTCCCGGCACCAACAAATCATTAATCTGGCATTATTGTTTCTAGAATTTTACCACCAGTTTCATTAACAAGTGTTGTTATTAATTTAACCTGGTTTGAGAGCAGTAATTTATCAACGGAGCGTAAGATTATATTCACTCCCAACTTGCCACGTTTAAAATAGGGATAACTACCGATATTAACCTCTTGGCAATCTTCCTGAATTTTACTCATGCCTTCTGCTAATTTACTTTCAGTTAAATTAGTACAAACGCATGCAGTTAAAATTGGCGGACCACCCACTAATCTATCAGTCAATGAATCAAACATCACTCTCATAATATCGGGTACGCCTGCCAACACGAATACATTATTAATCTGGAACCCTGGTGCACCACTTACATGATTGTCTATAAGTACTGCGCCTTCAGGTATATCTGCCATTTTTAATCGTGCTTCAGTCAATGTCCCTGGTTCATAATACCGTTCCATGCATGCAACTGCTTCCGGGTTACGTAATAACTTTGCATCAAATGCCACGGCAATGGATGCCGTAGTAATATCGTCATGTGTTGGACCTATGCCACCTGTGGTAAACACATAGTCATAGTTTTCAGAATAGGCTTGTACTCTATCAATGATCGTTTTTTCAATATCCGGGATAACAATAACTTCTGTCAGAACAATGCCCAGTCTCTCAAGACTTTTACCGATATAAGAAATATTCAGGTCCTGGGTACGTCCCGATAATATTTCATTTCCAATAATGATAACGCCTGCAGTTTTCTGTAAATTGTTATTGATCAATGTATAGCTCTTGTATGTAAGGTGGATAGTTGTAAATGCTACAACATGACAAGAACGAAAGCATTACTAAGCGCGCTCGTGCAACATGCCGGCTAATCCAATGATTAGCTAACTTTCATTGGTACTTAATAGAGGTGGACTTTTTTCAAAATTGCTTCAAGCAGCTTGTACAGGAATATGATCTTTTATTCGGGTGATATTGTTATCTTGGTCCAGATAGACAAGTTTTGGTTTAAATTGACTGATTTCGTTTTCATTAATCCTGCCATAAGCACAAATAATGACACGATCGCCAGGATTGGCTTTATGTGCGGCAGCCCCATTTACGGAAATAATGCGTGAATTATCTTCAGCACGGATGGCATATGTAGTGAAACGCTCGCCATTGGTTATATTATAAATCTCGATCTGTTCATATTCATGAATACCCGACTTATCCAGCAAGTTGCCATCTATGGCACAGGAACCATCGTACTCAATCTCAGAATGTGTAACACACGCCTGGTGTAATTTTGCTTTTAAAACCGTAATTTCCATAGTATTTGTGAGCTTTTAATTCTAAATGTGGATATTACCTGACATAAAATAGGGGTCAATCATAATTTTGCACCGCAACATTGTCAATTAATCGAGCTTTTCCTAACCATACAGCAGAAATTATCACAAGCCTCTGATTTTTAGGTACATTTAGAGTCTCTGCATCACAAACACTAAGGTATTCAGGCCTAAAACCACCTTCTTTTAGGCAAATTATCGCGTCATTTTCCAGTTTTTCGAAATTTCTATCGCCATTTTTAATGGCTGTGGCGACCTTACTTATACATCTATATAGTAATGGCGCCTGCTGCCGTTCAGCTTCAGTCAGGTACTTATTACGAGAACTCATTGCCAGCCCATCATCTTCCCTGACCGTTGGTGAACCAATAATTTCTACGGGCATATCAAGATTTTTAACCAGACTACGTATCACTAATAATTGCTGGTAATCTTTTTCACCAAATACTGCGACATCAGGCTGAACGATATTGAATAGCTTGGTCACTACAGTTGCGACACCCTTGAAATGCCCCGGACGATACTTTCCACAATAAATTGAATCCAGTTCTGGAATGGTTACTTCTGCTGTTATTTGATTGTCCCCTGGATAGATCTCACTTGTGCCTGGCATGAAAACCAGATCGACGTTTAAGTTATCCAGTAATTCAAGATCAGTATCTAATGTCCGGGGATAATCATCGAAATCCTCACCAGCGACAAACTGGGTTGGATTAACAAAGATACTAACAACAACATAATCAACAAATCCCTGAGCTTGTTTAACAAGAGAAAGGTGCCCGTCATGCAAATTACCCATAGTCGGTACAAGCCCAATCTTTTTTTCTGCTTTGCTAACTGTTGCTAAACGTTCACGCAGTACAGCTATTGAATTAACTTGTTGTGTTATCAAAATAAATGTTCAGTTGCAGGAAATGATTTATTTTTAACTTCAGTAATATATGCCTTTATTGCATCAGCAATGGAATCATTTCCCTTGAGAAAATTTTTTAAAAACCTGAATCTTTTCCCTGTTATACCCAACATGTCATAAATCACTAACACTTGCCCATCACAATAAACTCCAGCACCAATTCCTATCGTAGGTATGTCTAATATTTGAGTTACATCCTTTGCCACTTTTGCCGGGATACATTCAAACACCAAACAATCACACCCTGCTTGTTGTATGGCCAAGGCATCGTGTTTTAATTTTTCAGCAGCTTCCTCCGTGGTGGCCTGTACCTTGAAACCTTCACTGGTACTAAACGACTGAGGTGTTAAACCAAGATGACCGCAGACAGCAATACCATTTTGTTTTATTGCGGTAATAATACCGCTCATCTCTTCACCACCTTCTAATTTTACAATATCGGCACCACCTTCATTAACAAGTCGCTTCGCATTTTCTACCGCCTGTTCAGAAGTTGTATAACTGTGATAAGGCATATCACTGATCACCAATGCACGTTGTGTAACATTACTGACCAAACGAGAGTGATAGACCATGTCATCCATGGTGACATTTCTCGTTGTGTTATTACCGTGCAGCACCATACCCAGTGAATCACCGACTAATAACACATCAACACCTGCTTCATCCTGAATCTTGGCAAAGCTAGCATCATATGAAGTCAAACAGGCAATTTTTTCACCTGATAATTTCATTTGTTTTAATGTTGTAACTGTAATTTTATTAGTCATGATTCTATAGGATTGAAATAATGTCTACCTGGTGGAAGATGTCTGATATGTTCAAGCAATAGATTATAATCTCTATCGTTGCCTGATAGATCAAAATCATTTGTATTTACAATAAGTAATGGTGATGTTGTGTAATGATAAAAAAACTCAACATAAGCATCTGATATTTTTTTAAGATAACTACGATTTATTGGTCGTTCATAATCATGGCCCCGTTCAATTATTCGTTGCATTAATATATCTATAGGGGCTTGTAAATAAATAACAAGATCAGGCACTGGCGCATCCAAAGTCAATCTATCATACACCTGATGATATAAAGCCAATTCATCATCATCTAAAGTAACTGAAGCAAACAATTTATCTTTTTCAATTAAAAAATCCGAGACCTGTACTGGTTTAAACATATCAGTTTGCCGCAATGATTCAATCTGTTTGGCTCGCTGAAACAAAAAAAACAATTGTGTTGGTAAGGCAACTGATCTTGGATCAGAATAAAAGCGCGGTAGAAACGGGTTTTCTGCAGCAAGTTCGAGCAATAATTCTGTATTGAATGTTTTTGCCAGGTGTTTGGCCAGGGTCGTTTTACCAACACCAATAGGCCCTTCAACAACAATATAGTCTGGATGGCCTTGCTTCATTGCAATATCTCCAGACCCTTTTGATCAACTCCCGATAATAAATCGCTTACTAATCCCTTTTCTGGAATGACACAAGCAGATTCAATTTCAGCCAATGGAACAAGAACGAATGAACGGTTTGTTATCTCCGGGTGTGGAACTGTTAAACGGTCATTTTGAATGATTTTGTTACCAAACATTAATATATCCAAATCAAGCGTTCTTGGTCCCCAATGTTCATTTCGAACACGTCCATGCTCATTTTCAATTGCTTGCAAACAATCTAACAACTCAATTGCCTCTAGATCAGTATCAAGTTTGACGACAGCATTTATAAAGTCATTCTGATTTTGTGGTCCTACCGGTTTACTTTTATACAAGGTGGATGAGCTTATCATACGGGTAGATTGTATCTCGCCAAGTGATTGGATGGCAGAAATTATATGTTGTCTGGGTGATTCCATATTACTCCCCAGGCCAATGTATGCGATGGTCATGAATCAGTAGAATTATTATTGCGACGACTTCGAGATCGGCGACGTTGACGTGGTTTATGGTAACCGGATTTAATTTTCTCTTTCCCTGCCAGTGGCTCTTCCAGTTGTTCTTTTGTCCAATAATCGACTAAATCATTCAATGGTTCACCAGCCTGGGTTCGTAATAATAGAAAATCGAAAGCAGCTCGGAATTTTGGATGCATTAAAACCCGGAATGATCTTTTCCTGATTCGTTTCAATCTTACCTGTAACGACCAAATATCACGAGCCATGTGGGTATATCGTCTGGGCATTGCAGTACTCGATATTTGTCTTGAAATAACTGTATCTCCTGCTAGTTGCACTGCTTCCATTTCAGAAAGACCATGAGCGATATGTTCATCAGCTATGATTCGCATTGGCTCCCATAATATTGCTGCTAACAAAAATCCTGGCGTTACTGAACTGCCTTCACTCAATCGTTGATCCGTATTTTTAAATGCATGCATGATAAATGTATGTGGATAATTTTCTTCGTGCGTATCAAGTAATCGATCCGTCTGCGGGAACAGGTATTTATACAAATTGTAATGTCGCAATGACTCGAAAGTTTGCAGGGCACATCCACCCATAAATAGTTTAAGCGTTTCTTCAAATAATCGAGCTGGCGGAATATCTTCCAATAATGCCGCATATTGATTGATAGGTTGCTCCGCTTCAGGATGGACTCTCAAACCAAGTTTTGTTGCAAAACGGACAGCACGAAGCATACGTACAGGATCTTCGACATAACGTTGTACCGGATCACCGATTAATCTTAACTGACCAGCTTCGAGGTCCTTGACTCCACCGACATAATCAACAATAGAGAAATCATATATATTGTAAAACAAGGCATTGATGGTGAAATCTCGTCGCCAGACATCGTCATCAATATCACCATATACATTGTCTCGTATGATCCTGCCTTCCTCGACATGGCCTTCACCTTGATCAGATACATGATGTGGTGCACGAAAGGTTGATACTTCAATAATCTCATCACCAAAACGAACATGAGCCAATCTGAAACGCCGTCCGATTAAACGACAATTACGAAATAATTCCCTGATCTGTTCTGGCTTGGCATCGGTAACAACATCAAAATCTTTGGGTTCTCTACCCAGTAATATGTCGCGCACACTACCACCAACGAGGTATGCCTTGTATTCTGCATTCTTTAATCGATACAACACCTTTAATGCATTATCGCTAATTAATGCACGGGATATTGTATGTTGGTCACGCGGAATAATTATTGGCTCTATTTTTAGCCTGGCAACCTTTTCGGACTTGTCTGAAACTGTCATTTAAAAATATTATTGAGAACACCTTATAGAGCCCTATAATAACGTAGTTCAGATACCATTGCTCCCTTCGTCTAGTGGTCCAGGACGCTGGCCTCTCACGCCGGAAACAGGGGTTCAAGTCCCCTAGGGAGCACCAATGCAAAATTGTCATTTTATAAATGATAATTTTGTATTGTGTATTCTAAGAACTTGAACCCCGTAAAAGGGGTTCGACAAATTTGCCGGGACAATTTCGTCTGGAACGAAATTGGAAAATCCGTAGGGTTTCCCGATAGGGTGAATTACAGGGATGTAATGCGTCAACAAATTTGAACAACGGAACAAAGTAAAGCTGGCTCGAAGGGCGGAATAAATGGACGTATGGAGTAATTCCCCTAGGAAGCACCACAATAACAAGCAATCTGAAAAATTGAAAAACGACAATCAAAATCTCTGTTCTTTTTTGCGTCGACTGGCTGCAATCTTTTATGACAATTTGTTACTTGGCTCAGTATTTTTTATTGCAACTATTGCTTTAATGCCTTTGATTGGTGGCGAGGCAATAGAAAGTGGTAATCTGGCCTATAACGCCTATTTATTAATACTTGCTTATTTCTATTTTTGTTGGCATTGGGTTTCTGGTGGTCAAACTCTTGGTATGCGTAGCTGGCATATACATGTGATTAATGATTCAGGAATGAAACCAGATTGGCAACAATCTTCATTACGATTTATTAGTTCTATACTATCTATCTGTTTATTAGGTGCAGGCTTTCTTTGGGCATTATTTAATAAAAATAAATTATCACTACATGACTGCCTTTCAAAAACAAATTTAATAGTTAAGAAAAAATAGTCACAATTAATTTAATAATTTTTACTAATTGTATAAATCACATATGAAAAAACAAGGATAGTTGGCAAGCTAACACTTATGAATGCAGGAATGCCATAGACAATACCAAGATGTCCCGTCACCTGGTTTACCAGATGAAAGGTAATACCGAGTAATGCACCTATAAAAACACGTTGGCCTAATCCAATAGGACGTCCCTCACATTTAACAACACAAATTGCTAAAAGTATCATAGCAATGATCGCAAATGGATTTATTAATTTTGACCAGAACGCCTGCACATATAGCTTACTGTTTTGATTATTCGCTTTAAGATAATCGATATAATTGATTAAGCCATGCACAGATAAATAACGGGGTTTAATCGTAACCATGTTGATCACTTCCGGATTTAATAAAGCTTCCCACTCTGCAGTTTCATACCTGGTGGTTGTTATCTGTTCTTCCGATATCTCAGTTTTTAAGATATCATTAAGGACCCATCTGTCTTGATCATATTCTGCATGTTTTGCATGAATGCTAGATCTTAACTGATGATTTCTGTCAAATTCATAGATATAGATTTCCTCAACCCTGTCACCAGGTAATATTTTTCTTATATTAATGTAGTTATCACCATCACGTGACCAAAAGCCGTGCTTGGTCTTTAAGGATATTTGCTTGGTTAAAGCTACTGACCTTTTTTGTTGTGCCGCTTGTTCACTTATTGGTGCTATTACTTCCCCGATTAAAATACTTACTACAATAAATATTAAACCCGTCTTCATTAATGAATAAGCCAGCTGAGTCTGTGATACACCTGATGTTCTTATTACTGCCAACTCACTGGTATTTGCCAACATGCCAAGTGCCGCCATACTACCGATGACTGTCGCTATCGGGAAAAGCTCATAACTCAAACGCGGAATCGTTAACAATACATATTGTATAGCCTGGATCACACCATAATTACCACGGCCAGTATCATCAAGTTGATCTACCAGAGAGAAAAAAGAAAATACAGCAACCAGGGCAAACAATGCCAATAGGCTTGTCACCAATAGACTTTTACCTATGTAACGATCGAGTATCATTTATCCCAGGATCCATAGTAGAACTTGCATTAGTGTGTGACTAAACACGTTCAGCACGCCGACTAACAAAGCATGCATAGTAATTCTATGCATGCTTTTTGCTGTCAAGTGACGGGGGTGTTTAGGTGAGCAATAAGGTAAGTAGGTAGCAATATAAAATTGATTAGATTCTAAGCTGCCGTAAATTTTCAATAAATACTTCATCTAATTTAGTTATATCGGTCTACTACAGATCCTGAGATCCATCTGCCGGAATAAATTGATGTTTATCATCATTGTTTATCATGTAACGAAATTGTGGCAAGTAATATAGTGCAAGCAAAACGAGCACCAACAATATGTGTACCCACCATAAACCTATAAACCCCGGAATAACATCTCGTTTCAACAGCGTTTGCGCGATACCGAGTAAGTTACTGTAGATAAGATAAATCGATATGCCTATAACAAAAGGTGTATATCGACGTTCAATGGAATGCGATTGCATAAGCAGTACTGCAAGTAATGACAACAATAAACAGGATAAAATTAATGAAATCCGCCATTGAAACTCGGCTTGATGTATCTTATTGTCAGATCCAATTATTTCTGCTGTTAATAATGCAGCAGTCTTTGCGCCTGTTGCATTAGCTTCAGCACTCTCTGTCAGGATTGCATATTTCTCATATTCAGTAATCTGGTAATCAAGCAATCCTGGCTGACCAACATATCTGCGACCATCACTGGACACAATGTATTTATTACCGGATTTTTCATCAATTTTAAAACGGGCACTATCAGATGTAAGTACTACCAGTTTTCCTTGTTGTCTTACTTGTAAAAAAACTTCTTCCATTGAAGTTTTATCAGGTGCAGGGTTTTGGACATAGACTACGCGATCACCCTGGCTGAATTCCTTAAACTGCCCGGCCCTAATACCTGAAATATCAGATTCTTGCTTTGCCCGCTGCTTGAGATTATGAATACTTTGCTCTGCCCAAGGCGAAAGATACAAGGTTATAACAGAAACAAACAAGCAAAAAACAATGGCAAAACGAGTTACTACTCCGATTTGAAAAATTTTACTTATTCCCGCCGCTGCAAGTATGACCAGTTCTCTATCACTGGCCATACGAGAGAACGCAAGCAGAATTGCTACTAGTATTGAAACAGGCAATATCTTTGGCAATGTCGCTAACATCTTATAGCCTAGCATCAAGAAGACCATATCTGCGGGTAAGTTACCTTCCGCTGCATCTGCCAGAAAACCAACAAATTTATTACTGGCAAATACAAGAATTAACAAACTGAGTATCCATATCAGTTTTTGTAACAACTCTCTGTAGATATAATGCTGGATGATCACAATTCTAAACTTTAATTAAAATACGGCTTTGCTTAGTAGAAGATAAATGAATAAACTTGTCTAAAAGCACGATTTTGACCATTTTTCACTGTTTTTAACAAAAAACGTAGTGATTATGACACGCTTGAAATCAAAGTGCAGAATAAAATTATTTATTATCATAAAGTTATTTACTGATAAATATCAATAATCTACATGGTGTAAATTATATATTTTGGAGCTGGTATGGATTTCAATATAAAAAGTGGAAACCCGGAAAAACAAAGGACTGCATGTGTCATTGTTGGCATATTTGAATCAAGACGACTTTCTCCCGCTGCCAAGGCAATTGATACCGTTAGTAAGAAATACCTGTCAAACCTGATCCGACGTGGTGATATGGACGGACAAAAGGGGCAATATTTATTACTTCATAATGTTCCCGGGATGATTGCCGACAGGGTACTACTGATTGGCTGTGGTAAAGAAAGAGAAATCGATGATAGGAACTACTGTACAATCATCGCTAATAGTATTCGAGCATTGAATCATACGGGTTCACTGGAAGGGGTTAACTACCTGAGTGAGTTGAATATAAAAGGGCGCGATCACAATTGGAAAATAAGACAAGCGGTGCAAACTGCCGAACATATCCTATATAAATTTGTTGAATTAAAAAGCAAAAAGAAGAAAAACCGACGCCCATTACGCAAGATTACATTTACTGTTCCAACTCGCCGAGAGTTACCGCAGGGCGAAATCGCGATGAACGAAGGACGTGCCATTGCAAATGGTATTAAATTGACACGTGATCTTGCCAACAGCCCATCAAATATCTGTACCCCGAGTTATCTGGCACAACAAGCCACTGTATTAGCCAAGGGGCATCATTCTCTTACTGTAAATATATTGGAAGAAGCCGATATGAAAAAACTGGGCATGGGGTCCTTGTTATCTGTATCACAAGGCTCTAACGAACCAGCCAAGTTGATAACTCTGGAATATAAGGGTTCTAAAAATTCACAAAAACCGATTGTTCTGGTTGGTAAGGGTGTAACCTTTGATACTGGAGGTATATCGATCAAGCCTGCCCAGGCAATGGATGAAATGAAATTCGATATGTGCGGCGCTGCTTCCGTTTTTGGAACTCTTTCAGCAGTTACTGAACTTGGTTTACCTGTGAACGTTGTTGGTGTTATTCCAACTACTGAAAACATGCCAAGCGGAACTGCTACCAAACCAGGTGACATCTTTACCAGTATGTCTGGACAAACTGTTGAAGTACTAAATACTGATGCTGAAGGCCGGTTGATATTGTGTGATGCAATTACATACAGTGAACGCTTTAATCCTGCTGTGGTTATTGATATTGCAACCTTAACTGGTTCATGCGTAGTCGCTTTGGGCAAGCATGCAACAGGCTTATTAAGTAATCACAGCCCTTTGGCAAGAGAATTACTGAATGCTGGTGAAGAATCCGGGGATCGTACCTGGCAATTACCGTTATGGGATGTATACCAGCAACAACTTAATAGTCCGTTTGCAGATATGTCAAATATCGGTGGGCGAGAGGCAGGTACTATCACTGCGGCGTGTTTCTTGTCCAGATTTGCAGAAAAATTACATTGGGCACACCTCGACATTGCCGGCACGGCCTGGTTATCCGGAAATAATAAAGGCGCGACTGGACGTCCTGTTTCATTATTGATGCAATATATTCTTAACCAAACAAAGTAATATCGGGATTGATTTTCAATGTCACGCGTTGACTTCTACATATTACCTGATGGAACCGGTATCGACAGATTCGCATGTGCCATGGCAGCAAAGGCCTGGTCTGAAGGCAATCGCGTACATATTCATACTCAATCTGAAGAATCAGCTACAGTATTAGATAACTTACTCTGGACCTATCAAGATATCAGTTTCGTGCCACACGAAATATTTGATGGGAACATCAATGAAGAGACACCGATTACAGTTGGATATGGCAATAATTTCCCTGATCAATCACAAGTTATGATTAATCTTGATATCGAAATTCCAGGCTTCGCTTCCAGATTTGATCGTGTCATTGAAATAGTCAGTGGTAATGAAACCAATAAACAATATGCGCGTCGGCGTTATCGACAATACAAGGATGAAGATTACGAAACTCATGATCACAAGATTGATAAGTTGAAATATCATGGTTGATTTTACAAAGAAATCTCATGAACCATTATCTGATTCAGACAGGGACAATCTGATTAACCGGATAGATGAACTGGAAAAGCTACTTGCTAACAAAAAGGCAGAAACACAACAAGCAAATTTACCACGACTGAAAGTAGGTACAGATGGGATACCTATTCTAGTAGAAAATATCACTGAAGAAGATATCAGTCGAACTGGCAAGGAACAATCATTAAACACTTTAGATAAGGACGACCAGATAATTAATGACATTATTAATAAAGTAGATAAGGAAATAGCTGAAGATCTGGATGAATTAATAGTCATGCTCAAAGACAGCATTATAGATGAAGTGAAAACACAATTATTAAAAGAATTGCATACCAACGAAGACAAAACGGGCAAAAACAAAAATAACGAATAATTAATAAATACCTATATAGAGATTGCCCTGTAAAGCCTACATGTGGACAATACGCCTCCTGATTAATAGAGCAAACTACATTAGCTCACGATAACACTACTATTTAATAATGGATAAAACCTATAAACCCGAATCAATAGAAGCCTATTGTTATGACAATTGGGAAAAGAACAATTACTTCGCGCCCAAAGGCGAAGGTTCTCCCTATTGCATTATGTTGCCACCACCAAATGTCACAGGCAGTCTGCATATGGGACATGCCTTTCAACAGACATTAATGGATGTATCAGTACGTTACCATCGTATGCAAGGTGATGATACGTTATGGCAATGTGGTACCGACCACGCTGGTATTGCCACGCAGATAGTCGTTGAGCGCCAACTTCAACAGGAAAACATCTCACGCCACGACCTGGGACGAGATAAATTCATCAATGCTGTCTGGGACTGGAAAGAACATTCGGGTAATACCATCACCCGACAATCACGTCGCCTCGGGACATCAATGGACTGGTCCCGTGAACGCTTTACCATGGATGAAGGCCTGTCACATGCGGTTAAAGAGGTCTTTGTTCGATTGCATGACGAAGGTCTTATATATCGAGGAAAGAGATTGGTGAACTGGGATCCGGTTTTACATACCGCAATTTCCGATCTCGAAGTTATCTCTGCAGAAGAAAATGGTCACCTTTGGCATATGCGTTATCCGTTGAAAGAACCCGTCGATGGCCTTGAATATGTTGTTGTTGCGACAACCCGACCAGAAACCATGTTAGGTGACGCTGCTGTTGCTGTTCATCCCGATGATGAGCGTTATCAAAATCTTATCGGAAAAGAAGTATTACTGCCTTTAACGGATAGAACTCTTCCCGTTATTGCTGATGATTATGTTGATCCTGAATTTGGTACCGGTTGTGTCAAGATAACGCCTGCACATGATTTTAATGATTATGAAGTTTGGACTAGTCATAAAGATTCAGGCGCATTTAATAATCTCCCAGCTAATGGCTTGATAAATATTTTTACAATCGATGCCAAAATCAAGTCAGATCTTTTTGATGATTTTACTTTTGGCCATCGAGCAAAACATAAGGAAGGTGGAAGATTAGCAGATGGTGATGGTTTGGTTGGGCCTGCCACTTTTGAATTAATCCCAGAAAAATATCGTGGACTGGATCGTTACGAAGCACGTAAACAAATCGTTGCTGATCTTGAAGCACAAGACATGCTAGAAAAGATAGATGATCATAAATTAATTGTGCCACGTGGCGATCGTTCACATTCCATTGTCGAACCCTATTTAACAGATCAATGGTATGTAAAGATCCAGCCTCTTGCTGATCCCGCCATAAAGGCTGTTGAAGATGGGGACATTAAATTTGTACCAGGGAACTGGGACAAAACCTATTTTGAGTGGATGCGTAATATTGAAGATTGGTGTATCAGCCGTCAACTCTGGTGGGGACACCGTATCCCGGCATGGTACGACGATGAAGGTAATGTATATGTTGGTCGTGATGAAACAGAAATTAGAGAAAAGAATAATCTGGGTGATATCAATCTTAAGCAAGATGATGATGTACTCGATACCTGGTTTTCATCTGCCTTATGGCCTTTCTCTACTTTAGGTTGGCCAGATAAAACACCCGAACTTGATAAATTCTATCCAACCAATGTCCTGGTAACCGGTTTTGATATTATTTTCTTCTGGGTAGCAAGGATGATCATGATGGGGCTCAAATTCATGGGCGATGTCCCTTTTAAAGAAGTTTATATCCACGGCCTGGTACGTGACGGTGAAGGACAAAAAATGTCCAAGTCCAAGGGAAACATACTTGATCCAATCGACATGATTGACGGTATAACACTGGAAGATCTTATTAACAAACGCACAACCGGGCTGATGCGTCCACAAGATGCGCCAATAATTGAAAAGGCCACACGTGAGCATTTCCCGGAGGGGATTGAGTCATATGGAACTGATGCACTGCGTTTTACCTTTGCATCACTGGCGACACAGGGCAGGTTCATTAACTTTGAAACCGGAAGAATTCAGGGTTATAGAAATTTTTGTAACAAGCTCTGGAACGCAACGCGTTTTATCATGATGATAATCGATGAACATGGATGTTCAAGTGTCACGGGAGGCATGGATCTCGATACTCCCTTGAGGAGTGCGCCGGTAGCGACTGAGGCCCAATCGATTGAAATCAATCAGGGTGAAAAGGAATTTGGTTTAGCTGAAAGATGGATTACAAGCAGATTATCTGATGTCATAGCAGCAACACATGAAGGCATGCAAACCTATCGTTATGATCTTGCTTCTCAGGCACTCTATGAATTTACCTGGGACGAATACTGCGACTGGTATATTGAATTATCAAAGACCACATTGAACAATGAACTGGCAAGCGATGCAGAAAAACGCGGCACGTTATATACATTAATAAACGTACTTGAAACTCTACTATGTTTATTACATCCTTTTATACCATTTATTACTGAAGAACTCTGGCATCGTGTCGCACCCTTACTGGATAAGAAAGGCGAAAGTATTATGCTCGAATCCTTTCCTAAACAAGATGATCTTGATAGTGATAATAATGCAGTAGAACAAATTGATTGGGTTAAATTATTTATTATGGGTATACGACGTATCCGGGCAGAACGTGATATTGCCCCAGGCAAGCCATTAAACGTATTTGTCCGTAACGGCACGGATAATGAAAAACAGTGGTTAACTGATAATCAGCTTTATATAAAAAAATTGGGTAGAATTGGATCAATCAGTAATACTAAAAGTGAAATGGAAGACGCAGTTATGGCAATGGCAGGAGAAATGTCATTGCTTGTTCCATTAGCAGACATTATTGATCCCGAAGAAGAGAGTAAACGTTTAAATAATACAATCGAAAAACTGGAAAAAGAAAAGTCTGTACTGGAAAACAAATTGGCAAATAAGAATTTTGTTGAACGTGCCCCGGAAGACGTGGTCGAAGGTGCAAAACAACGACTTACTGATACACTAAACGAAATTAATACTTATCAGGAACAGCTTAAATCAATATCCAGGCTGCTAAATAAATAATGTTGGACATTATCAAAGAAGAGATTGACGTCGTATTTGAACGTGACCCTGCTGCACGATCAATACTGGAAACAATTTTTACCTGTCCAGGATTTCAGGCCATTGTCTTTCATCGTTTTAATCATTGGCTATGGAACAGAAAACTCTATCTTATTGCACGATTGATGGCGCATATCGCTCGCTTCATGACCGGCATTGAAATTCATCCAGGCGCCAGCATTGGACGACGTTTTTTTATCGACCATGGCATGGGCATTGTCATTGGCGAGACAGCAGAGATTGGTGACGATGCCTCCATCTATCATGGCGTAACTCTGGGCGGCACCACCTGGAAAAAAGGTAAACGTCATCCAACCTTAAAAAACAATGTTGTTGTCGGCGCCGGGGCAAAGATACTAGGCCCGATAACAATTTCAGAAGGCGCAAGGATCGGCTGTAATGCGGTTGTTGTAAAAGATATTCCTGCAGGAGCCACTGTCGTCGGGGTCCCCGGGCATGTTGTTGTCAAAAAAGATAGCTCTGATAAATCTGCACAACGCGAGGCAATGGCCAAGAAAATCGGTTTCACTGCCTATGCGGAAAGTAAGGACATGCCTGATCCAATTCAAAATGCATTAGATTCAATACTTGATCACATGCATCAGGTCGATAATGAACTGCAAGAACTTAAGAAAAAGTGATTATCCTAGAAACCGCAGTTGGACGCGTATGAGTGTGCGTTTTTTCAGGTTCAGTTGCGCCGACTAGAAAACCGCACATAGTTATCTCCATGGAAGGAGTGTATGTCGCGAGAGGACAGGACGTCCGAAGCGACCTCCTACGTAAGGATTTCGCTGTCAAGCAAATGAACCTGAAAAACGTGCAATCAAATGTGTAGGCGTACATCCCCGACGGGTAAATACTGAAATATGATAAGTTACTTATTTATTGTACTTAATTTTGATTTGAAGCCGGTCAACTGCGGTTTCTAGGATTATATAAATGACTGAAGATAAAGACCCCAGTATTTTTCAAATCGCACATAGTCTATTAGCGTCTTTTTTTGGAGTTCAATCACAAGAGAATATGGATCGTGATGAAAAATACATAGAAAAAAGAGGGATTAAAGTTTATGTCATCATGGGCTTCTTTTTAGTTTTTTGTCTACTTTTGACTCTTTTCGGGATTGTTCAGTTAATCGTTCATTTAACTCGTTAAAAAGTAACAAATTAGCAGTACATATACTTCTCTAAAATCAAAGTAATTAGCTGATTTAAAAGGCTAATTTCATTTTGAACCATATCTGAGTGAATTTGTCAGATAAATACTTGACTAAGTTACTAGGTTATGTGACTCTTTGCGGCCCAACAAGGACTGATATAGAGAAATAAGCGATGAAATTGACGACCAAAGGCCGATATGCAGTATCAGCAATGCTGGATCTGGCATTACATAATAGCGAGAGCCCGGTGAATCTAGCGGATATTTCCCAGCGTCAGGACATTTCCCTGACCTATCTTGAACAATTATTCAGCAAATTAAAACGACATGGCATAGTTGACAGTGCACGTGGTCCGGGCGGTGGTTACCGTCTGGCAATGCTGGCAGATGATATTACGATCGCCAGAGTAATCTATTCTGTCGATGAAACCATTGATGTTACACGCTGCAGGGGTAAACAAAATTGCCAGGAAGATCAACGTTGTTTGTCCCACGATCTGTGGATGGAATTAAATCTTCATGTATCTGAATTCCTGAATGGAATATCACTGGGTGATCTGGTTCAGCGAAACAATGTAAAACAAGTGTCCGAAAGACAAGACGTAGTCTTTAAACACTAGAACTATTATGGCAAACAAAGCAACTATCTCTCTTACCGACAATGCTAAAAAGCATGTTGAGAAAGTTCTCGCTAATGATGCTGACGGTATTGGATTACGTGTCTATGTTAAAACTACCGGCTGCTCCGGATATCAGTATGTCATTGAAACGGCGAAATCAATAAATGAACAAGACAAGACTATTGAATCGAATGGTATAAAAATCATTATCGATGAACAAAGCCTGCGTTACCTTGAGGGCACAGAACTTGACTTTGTCCGTGAAGGATTGAGTTCCGGATTTAAATTCAACAACCCAAATGTACAAGAATCCTGTGGTTGTGGGGAAAGTTTCAGTCTTAAAGAAGAATTGGAAACATGAACGGTAAAACTAATGTCAACTAATACTGAAAATGTAGAAGATTTTGTTCGTAAGGAATATGAACATGGATTTATCACTGACATAGAAGCAGACACAGTACCACCTGGTCTTAACGAAGACATCATAACCTTTATTTCTAAAAAGAAAGAAGAACCTGAGTGGCTACTCGAATGGCGCCTGAAAGCATATCGTCAATGGTTAAAGATGGAAGATCCTGCCTGGGCGCATCTTGATATAAATCAGATTGATTATCATGCCATCTCTTATTATTCCGCACCTAAATCAAAAGACGATGGGCCAAAAAGTCTTGATGAAGTTGATCCAAAGTTATTAGAAACCTATGAAAAATTAGGTATTCCCTTGCAAGAACAAAAGATGCTGGCGGGTGTTGCTGTCGATGCAGTATTTGACAGTGTTTCTGTTGCAACGACATTCAAGCAAAAACTCGCAGATGCCGGTGTTATTTTTTGTCCATTCTCCGAAGCCGTTAAAGATCATCCCGAGTTAGTTAAAAAATATCTGGGTTCCGTTGTTCCTGCAGCTGATAACTTTTTTGCTGCATTAAATTCAGCAGTCTTCACTGATGGATCATTTTGTTATATCCCCGAAGGTGTACGTTGCCCAATGGAATTATCAACCTACTTCAGGATCAATGCATCGAACACAGGGCAGTTTGAACGCACACTTATAATTGCTGATGAAGCAAGTCACGTAAGTTACCTTGAAGGATGTACCGCACCGATGCGAGATGAAAACCAGTTACATGCTGCTGTGGTTGAGTTAATTGCATTAGAAGACGCAGAAATAAAATACTCAACGGTACAAAACTGGTATCCCGGTGATGAGAATGGTGTTGGGGGTATTTATAACTTTGTAACCAAACGTGGTGATTGCCGCGGTAATAACTCAAAGATTTCCTGGACCCAGGTCGAAACCGGATCGGCCATTACCTGGAAGTACCCAAGTTGTATTTTAAAAGGTGATAACTCGGTAGGTGAATTTTATTCAGTTGCGGTAACGAATAATTATCAACAAGCAGATACGGGTACAAAGATGATCCATATTGGCAAAAATACCAGTAGCACGATCATCTCAAAGGGTATTTCGGCAAGATACGCACAAAATGCATATCGTGGACTTGTCAAGATTAGCAAGTATGCTGATAACGCCAGAAATTATACCCAATGTGATTCCTTATTAATGGGTGATCAATGCGGTGCTCATACCTTCCCTTATATTGAAGCTAAAAACTCAACAGCCAAGGTTGAACATGAAGCCACTACATCAAAAATAGGTGATGACCAATTGTTCTACTGTATGCAACGCGGTATTGCTGAAGAAGATGCGGTCAATATGATTGTTAATGGCTTTTGTAAGGAAGTCTTTAAAGAATTACCTATGGAGTTTGCCGTTGAAGCACAGAAGTTGTTGGGTATTACACTCGAAGGTGCTGTTGGTTAAAAATTAAAATTTATTCAGGAAATGAAAATGCTAAAAATTCAAGACTTACACGCGAAGGTTGATAATAAAGAAATACTTAAAGGATTAAACCTTAGTGTTAATGCCGGCGAAGTACACGCTATTATGGGTCCAAACGGTTCTGGTAAAAGCACCCTGGCAAATGTCCTTGCAGGTAGAAATGGCTACGACGTTACAAAAGGTAACGTTGACTATGAAGGCAAGGATTTACTCGAACTTTCACCGGAAGAACGAGCCTGGAAAGGTGTGTTTCTCGCCTTTCAATACCCGGTAGAAATTCCTGGTGTTAATAATGTTTATTTATTAAAGGCTGCCGTTAATGCGGTACGCAAGTTTCGTGGTGAAACTGAACTGGATGCGGTTGAGTTTCTGGGCCTGATCAAGGAAAAGATGAGGCTGGTCAAGATGAAGGAAGACTTGCTCAACCGTTCCGTTAATGAAGGATTTTCAGGCGGCGAAAAAAAACGTAACGAGATATTTCAGATGGCCGTACTTGAACCAAAGCTTGCCATTCTTGATGAAACCGATTCAGGCCTTGATATAGATGCGCTGAAAATTGTTGCTGAAGGTGTGAATAGCTTACGTAATGAAGAACGTGCCATCATCCTAGTCACACATTACCAACGCCTGCTTGATTATATTAAACCCGATCAAGTGCATGTATTGAGTGATGGGAAGATTATTAAATCTGGAGGACCCGAGCTTGCATTGGAGCTTGAAGAAAAAGGTTACGACTGGGTTAAGGAAGAGGTTGAAGCTGCATGAATGTAGATATTCAGCACTATCTCAGTGATTTTGACCGACTTCAGGACAATGTCAGAGGTGACTGGTTTTCTGAACGACGCCGATCAGCACTGAATGTTTTTAAAGAGACTGGCTTTCCAAGCTCAAGACAAGAGAATTGGAAATACACTGATGTTCGCTCTATTGCGAATAAACCTTTCACTAACGTAAACAAAAAAACAGTAGCGATCAGCGCGAATGAAATTGATGCTGTTCGCTTTCAGGGGCTTGATTGCATAGAACTGGTTTTCATTAATGGTATCTTTTCCAAGGAACATTCTTACCTTGATGATCTACCTGCAAATCTTGTCATTGAAAATATGGCAGATGCACTGGCAAAAGATAAAAATCTGCTGGCGAAACATTTAACGCATTACGCAGATAATAATGTCAGTCCCTTCACTGCATTAAATACCGCATTTATTCAACATGGTACTTATATCAATGTGCCGGCAAATATTATTAATGAAAAACCAATTAATATTTTATATCTGTCAAAAGATAATGCCAGCCCGTTTGCAACACACCCAAGAAACCTGATCATTATGGGTGAACATTCTGAAGCAACAGTGATTGAAAGTTATATTGGTCTTGATGAAGCAGATTACTTTACCAATGCTGTGACTGAAGTATCTTTATCTTCAAATGCTGTGCTTAAACACTATAAGGTCCAGCAGGAAAGTTTAAATGCATACCATATTGGTAACTTGAATATAATGCAGGATAAAAACAGTCAACTTGAATCACATTCGATCTCGCTCGGTGGTTCTCTGGTTCGAAATGACATTCACAGCCAGCTTGCCGCCGAAGGTGCCGGGATCGTGATGAATGGCTTATATATGACGGATGATAAACAGCATGTTGATAACCACACACGTATTGATCACCTGAAACCACATACTCATAGCACAGAAAATTATCGTGGCGTATTGAACGGCAAAAGTCGAGCAGTATTCAATGGCAAGGTTGTTGTACATCCACAAGCGCAAAAAATTGAAGCACATCAAAACAATGCGAACCTGTTGTTATCTGATGATGCTGAAATTGATACCAAGCCTGAACTTGAGATCTATGCTGATGATGTTAAATGCAGCCATGGGGCAACAGTAGGTCAACTTGATCAGAATATGTTGTTCTATCTTCGATCACGTGCTATCGATGAGGAAACGGCACGCAGCCTTTTAACCTATGCCTTTGCTGATGAAATCATAAGCAATATAAACTTTGCACCGATTAGAAACCGACTTGAATATCTGGTTGTCGGTCAATTGCCAGATGCAGCACTGATTCGTGAGTTCACTAATGAATAGACAAAACACCGCAACAAAACTGACAAATGAGTCATCAGGTTTTAATGTGGAAAAGGTACGTGCAGATTTCCCAATTCTGGAACAAAAGATCAATGGTAAACCGCTTGTCTATCTTGATAATGCAGCAACTGCTCAAAAACCAAAACAGGTTATTGATGTTCTGGAAACATATTACCGTGAATATAATTCAAACATTCACCGCGGTGTTCATAGCCTGAGTGAAAAAGCAACTGCCGAGTATGAATCAGCGCGTAATAAGATTAGGGAATTTATCAATGCTAGATCGACTAAAGAGATCGTTTTCGTTCGCGGTACAACCGAAGCCATTAATCTTGTCGCACAGAGTTTCGGTCTAAGTTCACTGACTGCGGACGATGAGATCATTATCACTGAACTCGAACATCATTCAAATATCGTACCGTGGCAATTACTCAGTAAACAAACCAGTGCAAAACTCAACTTTATTCCGATTAATGATGCTGGAGAATTAATTCTCGAAGAGTACGAAAAACTATTATGTAAAAAAACACGTATTGTTGCCGTTGGTCATATCTCTAACGCACTTGGCACTATCAATCCAGTCAAAACCATTATCGACAAAGCACATGCTGTTGGAGCAAAGGTTTTGGTCGATGGCGCACAGGCAACACCGCATACACCTGTTAATGTTACAGAACTGAATTGTGACTTCTATGCTTTCTCGGGACACAAACTGTTCGGGCCGACGGGCATCGGCGTACTCTATGGCAAAGAAACATTATTAGAAGCAATGCCACCCTATCAAAGTGGTGGCGATATGATCAAGACGGTAACTATGGAGAAGGCATCATATAACGATCTGCCTTACAAATTTGAGGCAGGGACACCACACATATCAGGTGTCATCGGCCTGGGTGCGGCGATTGATTATGTTAAAGAAATTGGACTTGAAGAAGCATCACATTATGAACAAAAACTACTTAATTATGCGAATGAACAGGCATCTCAAGTCACCGGTCTAAATTTTGTTGGAACAGCCAGGAATAAGACCAGTATTCTTTCATTCACACTAGATGGGGTTCATCCGCATGATATTGGCACCATACTCGATAGGGAAGGTGTCGCAATTCGTGCCGGACATCATTGTGCCATGCCGGTGATGGAACGTTTCAAAATTCCGGCAACGGCCAGGGCCTCATTTGCCTTCTATAACACACGTGAAGAAGTTG